>DASSQL010000392.1:0-7199 GCA_035702525.1 Ornithinibacter sp.
CTCGAGTGGACCGACCCGCCCTACGCGCCGGGTCACTGGATCCCGGAGATGGTGACGGCGGCCGGCGGAGAGCCGGTGCTCGGTGCGGCCGGCGAGAAGTCGGTGCGCGTCACCTGGGACACCGTGCACGCCGCCCGCCCGGACGTCGTCGTCGTCGCCCCGTGCGGGTTCGACCGGGCCGGCGCGCAGCAGCAGGCCGACGGCCTCGTGGCGGCCGAGCGGCTGCCGGCCGGCGTCGTCGTGCACGCCGTCGACGCCAACGGCCTCTGGGCCAGGCCGGGCCCGCGGCTGGTCGACGGCGTCGAGGAGCTGGCGGCCCTGCTCCACCCGTGACCCGCGCGCGCAGGTCAGGCGGTGGCCGGGCGGTCGGCCCGGGCCTCGACGACCACCTGGCCCACGACCACCGCCGCGACCAGGGCGGTGAGCGCGGTGGCCGGCAGCGACGCGCCGGCGAGCCCGAGCAGCAGCGGCACGACGACGCCGCTGGAGATCCACAGGGTGCGCACGGCACCCGACCGCCCGCTGACCACGATCGCGACCAGCTGGCCGATCAGGAAGTACGCGGCCAGCGCGCCGCAGAGCAGCCAGCGCGGCCCGGTGTCGAGCGGCTCGTTGCCGTGCTCGACGACCGCCGCGAGCCCCACCGAGACCGTCGCGATCACCCCGGTGACCACGCAGTGCAGCGCGAGCCCGAGCCGTGCGGGCACGGCGCCTGCGCGCAGGTGCGGCACCCCGGCGAACCCGTACTGCACCGACAGCCCGAACATCCCGGCGAGCAGCACGAACGACCCCAGCCCGGCGAGGAGCAGCCCGGTCTCGGGCACCGCCTCGGAGGCCGCGTCGACCACCTGCACCACGCCCTCACCCAGCACGATGATCACGAAGAGCCCGAGCCGCTCGGCCAGGTGGGCCGGGTCGGTCACGACCGGCACCGCCTCGATCACCCGCCGCACGGCATCCGGGGCGCGTGCCCTGTCGGCACCCCGGCGGCCGCCGCCACGGCGCTCGGCCCGGTCGGCCGCGCGGGCCCGGGCGTCGCCGCGTGACTCCCGCTCGGTGAGCGCCTCGGCACGGGCGGCAGCGCGCTCGAGCATGTCGTCACCCGACACCACGAGCACCAGCCAGAGGTCGAGCGCGACGCCGAGCGCCCACAGCGCGACGGTCACCGGCGGATGGGTCCACAGCGAGATCACCCACGGCAGCACCCCGACCGTGTGCTGGGCGACGGGGAAGTCGAGCAGCACCTCACCGCGCCGCCACGACTGCGCCCCGTAGACGCGGGTCACGACGTAGGCGAGGGTGAACGCCGTGACCGCGCGGTTCTCGTGGCCGCCGTCGAGCAGGGTGTGCGTCACCCCGGGCACCGAGGCCGCCATCACCCCGAGCCCGAACATCCCGATCAACAGCCGCAGCACGTGGGTGCGCGACCCCGCGACGTTGCCGTAGAGCATGAAGGTCGTCCAGGCGAGCCACACGGCGAGGAAGAGCACCGCGTACAGGCCCAGCGACGCCCAGCCGAGCTGCGCCGCGAGCACGTGGGCCAGCGCACCGACCGCGGCGACGGCGACCAGGTCGAAGAACAGCTCGGCCCAGCTGGCGTGCCGCTCGACCTCCTGGTGCTCGGGGTCGGCCGGCGCGCCCCCGGGCGGCTCGACGTCGTCGGTGCTCACCGGTTCACCGTAGCGACCGGTCAGGCGGCGAGCCCGGATGCCGGGGCGCCGGTTCCGCTCCGGCTCACCTGCGCCCGCCCTCGCCGACGTATCAGCGGCCTTCCTCGCACCTCTTCACTGGCATGAGGACCTTGACCCGCCGGCGGACCGCCCGCCGCAGCCACCACCCGGCCGTCTCGTGCGACGCGCTCGGTCGCTGGCACTGGGAGTGCGGGTGCGGGGCCGGAGCGCGCGGCGGGGTGTCCACGACCGACTGGCACTGGATGGTCACGGCCGCGCTGGTGCACCAGGGCGCGTGCCCGGGGGAGTGACCCCGAGGGAGTGACCACGGGGGAGCGACCCTCAGGCGTCGCTCACCGTCGGCGTCGCAGGACCGACCAGATGCTCCGGGTCACCACGCGGCCGAGGCCGGTGTCCGGCCACTGCGGGCTGTCGACCGGTACGGCCGGCGCCACGGAGGCCACTGCCTGGCGCAGCCGGTCGTCGGGGCGGACCGCGCTGCCGCGCACGGTGCGGACCCGGAGCCGCTGCCCGTCGCGCACGATGCCGGCGACGAAGCTGCCGGTGCCCGGCAGGAGGGCGTCGAGGGAGGTCGCGCCGTCCAAGGCCGCCTGCACGTCGGGGCTGACGGCACCGGGTGCCGGCAGGTGCGTGCGCACGCCCAGGTAGCTCTGGCGAGGGCCCTCGGTGCGCGCGATGCCGTGCACCACCTCAGCGACGTCCGGCCAGAGGTACACCTCGCACGGGCGCTGGAGGGTGCGCCCCAACCACACCCCGAGGGCGCCCACGACGACCTGCGGGCGTCGGGCCCACCACCAGGTGGCCACGGTGGCGCCCGCGAGGGTGAGGGTCACGGCGACCCAGCCGCCCGGCATCCGGCCGTCCGTCCCCCGGTTGAGGAGCGTCATCGCGGCGGACACCAGCGTGCCGGCCAGCGTGAACGTGACCCCCACGAGCGGGCCACGCGCGACGAAGGTCGGTGGCGCTCCGCCAGTTGCAGCCGTCACCGGCGCACGGGTGGTGCTGCCGGCAGCCGGCGAACCCCCCTGCCACGCTCCGCTCATCCGATCCCCCTCCGGCACGGCGCCCAGCCTGCCAGCACGCCCACCCCTCGTGCGAGAGGCAGGGCGCTGGGCTGCTGCCCGACGCCCTGCCTCGGTGGCGGTGCGGGAGCGCGGTCCCGGCACTGCCGTCCCCACCGGCTGACGTCGTCGAGAGCGAGAGGCTCGACGGGGTGAGCGGGGGGAGTGGTGACCCAGTGGTGGGTCAGCTCCAGCTGCGCAGCCAGGAGCTGAGGCCGTGGCTGCGCTCCTCGAGGTAGCGCCGCCAGGCGGTGCGACGAAGGTCGTCGACCAGGTCGAGGTGGGAACCGCCCACACCCAGGGTCACGACGACATCGTTGCAGTGGAGGAACTGAGGCCGAGTACCGGTCTGCGTGATCATGATGTCCAGGCCGTTTCTGGGTGGTCCCTCTCGGTCGCACCCGGTTTCATGCCCCTGCATGACGTTCCCTGCGAGACACACAGTAGGGGATGAGGGAGTGGATACATGGATTCTTTACCCTCCCTTTACTCGCGTGTCGCGAACGTTGGCCGAACGGATGATGGGCCGGTCGTCACAGTGGCCACTCGTACGTCTTCGGCCCCCAATCACCCCGTGGTGCAGCGTGATTGGCGGTGTGACGGGGAGCACAGGGGGTCGCGGCGGCAGGTGTGAGCGGTCTGAGAAGTCGCTGAGAACGGGGTGCCGGAAGAGGCCCCTCGACGCGCCTGATTCGGCCGGGTCGGGGTCGACACCTTCGGAATCAGTGGTGTCGCCCTGGACGACCCGCAGTCAGCGCTGCGGCACCCACCCGGGTGCGGGCACGTCGTTGCCCGTGAGGTAGTCGCAGCGGACGTACTGGGCGCCGACCCGGGCGAGGGTGCACTTGGTGGGATCGGTCGTGGCGGCGACGCGCTCGCCGACGTCCTGTCGCGCCACGGCCGTGGCGGCGGTGAGCGGGAGCAGGCCGAGGGCGATGATCGCGATGGCGGCTCGGCGGCGGATGTTGGTGCCGTTCATGGTGATTCCTGTCGTGGTCGTTGGTGCTGAGGTGGTGACCTGTCCACCGTCGCGCCCACCGACCCGGCCCCACATCGGGGGACACCCCTCAGAAGTCGCCGCCCACCCCCTCAGATCCGGGCACCCCCCTCAGACGGGCCATGGACCGCGACGCCGCCGCACCCGGATACTGAGGCGATGGCCGTGGCCGGCATGGTGGGGCGCACGGACGAGCGGCGGGTCCTGGCCGACCTCGTCCGTGGAGCGCGTGACGGCCGCTCCGGGGCGGTCGTGCTCGAGGGGGACGCGGGTATCGGCAAGACCACCCTGGTCCTCGACGTGTGTGCGGCCGCCGGCAGTGACGCCTTGGTCCTCCCCGGCGCCTGCCTCCCGCTGACCTCCGTGGCCGTGCCCCTCCTCGGCCTGCGCAGTGCTGTGCGTGGCCTGCCGGGCGCCGAGCGGCCGGTCTGCCTGGGCGGGGACCGCGGTGTCCCCGAGCCGGTGCCCGTGGCGTTCGACGACTGGCTGACCGACGAGGCCTCGGCCCGACCCGTCGTGCTCGTCGTCGACGACCTGCACTGGGCCGACGACGAGACCCTCGACGCGCTCACCTACGTCCTCGCCGGTCCCGAGAACCGTCGGCTCGCCGTCATCCTCACCGTGCGGTCCACGGATCTCGGGCCGCACCATCCGCTGCTCCGATGGCTCGCCGACGCACGCCGGTTCCCCCGGGTCAGGGAGCTGGTGGTCGGCCCGATGACGCGGGACGAGATCGCGGACCAGGTCTCGCTGGCCCTCGGCGGGTCGGCGCACACGTCCCTCGTCGACGAGGTGTGTGCACGCAGCCGGGGGAACCCTTACTTCGCGCGGCTGCTCGTCAGCGGGCTGGAGCCGTCGAGCCGGTCGCTGCCGCCCCAGCTGCCGCACGAGCTGAGCAGTGCCGCCGTGCGCTCGTGGTCCACGCTGTCGCTGGGGGCCAGGCGGCTCCTGGTCACCCTCGCGCTGGGTGGTCGCCCGGTGCACGGGCGGTCGCTCGACCGAGTTGCCGACATCGCCGGCCTCGACGACCCGGGGCCCGCCCTGCACGAGGCGGTCGACGCCGGCCTGGTCGACCTCGGGGCCGACGGCTCGGTGTGGTTCCACCACCCGCTCCAGGCGGAGGCCCTGGAGCAGGGGCTGCTGCCCGAGGAGCGGCGGGTGCTGCACGCGGGCTTCGCCCTCGAGTACGCCCACGAGGCCCGCGAGGCGCCGACGGCCGAGCTCGCCGAGACCGTCTCCGACCACCACCACCTCGCGGGGCAGCCCGAGCAGGCCACCCTGTGGGCGCGACGGGCCGCCGACCTGATGCACGCCTCGGGCCACGAGCGCGGGCGGCTGCGGATGCTGCGGCGTGCGGCCTGCGTGCTCCCGCAGGGTGGAGACTCCCGCGAGGACCGGCTCTCCCTGCTCCACGAGGTGCAGGAGGTCGCGGCCACGGTCGGTGACTGGCCGGCCGAGCTCGAGGTCATCGACGAGCTGGTCGCACTCCTCGACGAGAGCGACGCGTCGCAGGCCCTCGAGGTCGCGGTGCTGCTGGTCCGGCGGGGTGGGCTGCGCTTCGCGATGGCGCACGGCAACCCCAGCGACGACGCGGTGCGGGCGGTGCTGCTCACCGAGGGGGCGCGCGGCTCGCCGCAGCGGCGGCTGGCCCTCGCCGCCTACGCCGAGAGCCTGCTGTGGGAGGAACGCGTCGAGGACGGCCGGGTGGCGGTCACCGAGGCACTCGCCGGCGGGGGGTCACCCGACGACGAGGGCCCGATCGGGGTGGGCCCGACCGGGGTGGGCCCGACCGGGGTGGGCCCGACCGGGGTGAGCCCGGCCGCCGGCGACCTCGAGCTCCTCTCCTGGGCGTACGCGCTCGCCGCGGCCGCGATGCTCGCCGAGTTCGACCACGACACCGAGCGTGGCCGGTCGTGCGGCGGCCGTGCCGCAGAGCTGGCCCTCAGGGCGGGGGAGCCGAGGGCGTTCATCGCCGCCGCCTTCTTCGAGGCCAACGCGGTCTCGGCGCTGTCGAGCTCGCTCTGGGTCGAGTCGGCCTCGCGCCGGCGCGAGCAGATGGAGGCGGCGGGCTTCCCGCCCCCGTACATCGCCTGGCTCTCGGCGGCCGAGGCCACCTGCTGGTTCGACGTCGGGCGGCCTCAGCAGTGTGCCGACCGGCTGCGCGTCGCGCTGGGGTCCGAGCCGGGCCCGCTGGGTGACGCCATGGCCCGGCAGGCCGCTGCGCTGCTCGCGTGCCACCAGGGCCGGCAGTCCGAGGCCGAGGCGCACCTGGCCCGGGCCGAGGAGCTGGTCGCGGCGTCGGCCGCCCACTCCGTGCTGGAGCTCGAGCGGTGCCGGGCGACGGTGCGACTCGCCTCCGGCGACCGGCGGGGTGCCATCGACGTCGCCCTGTCGGTGGCCGATCGCGAGGGCCAGAACCAGCTGGGCCGCGAGTGGCTGCTACCGCTCGCGGCGCGCGCCGTCGCCGACCTGGCCGCGGGGGCGAGGCGCCGGGGGGCCGACCCGTCGGCGCACCTCGAGCTGCTCGGGCAGGTGCGGGCGCGGCATCCCCACGTGCTCACCGAGGTGCACGAGCAGGACGAGAGGTACGCGCGGGTGATCGCGGCCCTGGATGCCGTGTACCGCGCGGAGGTCGCCCGGGCGCGCGCAGACGCTGACCTGGCCACGGCCTGGGTCGACGCGGTCCGGCTGCTGGCGCAGACCGAGCTCGCCTGGGACGAGGCCTACGCGTGCCGTCGTGCCGGTGAGGCGCTGCTCCACCGGGGGGACGGCGACGACCGACGCGCGGCCGCGGAGGTGCTGCGCCGCGGGCACGCCCTGGCCACCCGGCTCGGGGCGGCGCCCGAGCTCGACGCGATCGAGGCGCTCGCCCGAGCGGCCCGCATCCCACTGGAGGCCGCGGCCGCTGCGGGGGAGGCGTCCTCCGACGGCGCCCGCTTGACCAGGCGGGAGCGCGAGGTGCTGGCCCACGTCGTCGCCGGGCGCACCTACCCCGAGATCGCCGGCGCGCTCTTCCTCAGCGAGAAGACGGTGAGCTCGCACATCTCGAACATGCTGCGCAAGACCGGCGCCGCCAACCGGGTCGCGCTCGCCGCCTGGGCCCGGCGCGGCGCGACGGGTGGCTGAGCCGTGGTCCGGCGCCCCTGAGCAGGGAGTCCGCGGTTGCCCACAGGCGTCGTCCCCAGATGTGGGGGCTTTCAAAAGGTCGCCGACCCCAGATCTGGTGCCTCTCACGTCACACCAGCCCCAGTGATGGTGCCCCGTCACGCCGACGACACGCCCAAGCGGCACCCGGACACCCGGCATCCGACCCCTCTGACCTGCGCAAACGCACTCGACCCACCGACTTTCGCCGAACCGCTTGCGGTCTGGGTCACAACGGGACAAGATAGCCACTACATCTAGTGGTTACACCGATGTAGTTCGTCCACATGTTGTGCACACGAAATC
>DASSQL010000393.1:0-12532 GCA_035702525.1 Ornithinibacter sp.
GGACGCCGTCGAGGACCGCGTCGCCGGGCTCACCGCCGGCGGCGACGACTACGTCACCAAGCCGTTCAGCCTCGAGGAGGTCGTCGCGCGGCTGCGCGCCCTGATGCGGCGCACCACGGTCTCGGCCGACGAGAGCAGCTCTCTGCTCGTCGTGGGCGACCTGACGATGGACGAGGACAGCCACGAGGTCAGCCGCGGCGGCGACCAGGTGCACCTCACCGCAACGGAGTTCGAGCTGCTGCGGTACCTGATGCGCAACCCCAAGCGGGTGCTGTCCAAGGCGCAGATCCTCGACCGGGTGTGGAACTACGACTTCGGCGGTCAGGCCAACGTCGTCGAGCTGTACATCTCCTACCTGCGCAAGAAGATCGACGCCGGGAAGTCGCCGATGATCCACACCATGCGCGGCGTCGGCTACGTGCTCAAGCCCGCGGACTGATCAACCGTGCCCCTGATGCCGACCTCCCCCTCCCACTGGACGCTGCGGGCCAAGCTGCTCGCCTCGGTCCTGGCCCTGTTCACCGCGGTCATGCTCGCGACGAGCGCCCTCACGGTGATCATGACCCGCAACTACCTCACCACCCAGCTGGGCAAGGACCTCCAGGGCGCCAACAACCGGGTCCAGGACTTCCGGCGCGGCTTCGACGCGGACGGCGACGGCCGGGTGCAGCGCGGTGGACCCATCGGCGCCCCCGGCGGTGGTGACCTGCTCATCCTCGCGCTCGCGCCGGACGGCTCGGTCGTGACCGTCGGCGGCGTGGCGCAGAACGCCGTGGTCAACGCCCAGGGAGCCGACGACGCGCTGGACAGTGCGCAGGTCCGCGAGGTCAGCGAAGCGGCGACGAGCTCGAGTCCCACGCGGGTCGAGGTCGGCGGCGACGTCGGCAGCTACCTCGTCTCGACCCAGTTCCTCCCTGACGGCACCAGGCTGGTCGTCGGGGTCTCGACAGCGCCCGTCGAGGAGCTGCAGGCGCAGCTGCTCGGCGTGGTCGTGGGTGGCACCGCGATCGGGCTGGTGCTCGTGGGGCTGGGTGGCACGGTGCTGATCCGTCGCAGCCTCGCGCCCCTGGACCGGGTGGCCGCCACCGCCCGACGGGTCTCGGACCTCAAGCTCGACTCGGGGCAGGTGGCGCTCGCGGAACGCGTCCCGGCCGAGGACGCCGACGCCCACACCGAGGTCGGCCAGGTCGGCCTGGCCATCAACACGATGCTCGACAACGTCGAGTCGGCCCTGCACGCCCGCCAGGAGAGCGAGATGCAGGTGCGCCAGTTCGTCGCCGACGCCAGCCACGAGCTGCGCACGCCGCTGGCCTCCATCCGCGGGTACGCCGAGCTGACCCGCCGCGAGACCGACCCCGTGCCGCCGACCGTCACCCACGCCATCGGCCGGGTCGAGTCCGAGGCACTGCGGATGCAGGAGCTGGTCGAGGACCTCCTGCTGCTCGCCCGCCTCGACTCCGGCCGGCCGCTGGAGCGGGAGCCGGTCGACCTGTCGCTGCTCGCCGTCAACGCGGTGAGCGACGCCCACGCCGCCGCCCCCGACCACACCTGGAAGCTCGACCTGCCCGAGGACCCCGTCGAGGTGCCCGGAGACCAGGCCCGGTTGCACCAGATCCTGGCCAACCTGCTCGCCAACGCGCGCACGCACACCCCGGCCGGCACCCTCGTCGTGACGCGGGTGGCACCGGAGGGGTCGCTCGTGCGGGTGTCGGTCACCGACGACGGCCCGGGGGTGCCGGCGTCACTGCAGCCGCGGATCTTCGAGCGGTTCACCCGTGGCGACGACGCGCGGGTGCGCGCCAACGGCTCGACCGGGCTCGGGCTGAGCATCGTGGCGGCCGTCGGCCACGCCCACGGCGGGCGGGTCGAGGTGACGAGCCGGCCCGGGTCGACGACGTTCTCGGTGCTCCTGCCCGCGACCTGACCCGACTCGGGTCGCAGGTTCAGAGGGGCAGCTCGTAGGCGACGAGCTGGACTCCGGGCACCGGCGACCAGTCACGGTCGGGCAGCCGGGTGAAGCCCAGCCGCTCGTAGAGCCGGTGCGCGGCGTGCATCGTCGTCGACGACGACAGCACCACCGAGCGCAGTCCTTGGTCGCGGGCCCGGCCGATGACGTGCCGGGTCAGCGCCTCGCCGATGCCCTCCCCGGATGCCGGCGGCGCCACCGCGAGCGAGCGGATCTCGGCCTCGCCATCCCGGGCGATCTCGCACAGCGCGGACCCCGGCTCGACGAAGGTCACCGTGCCGATCACCCCGCGCCCGTCGACCGCCACCCACAGCTCGGCCTCGGCGTCGCGGTGCGCGGCGTCCCCGAGGAAGGTGAGGTACGGCGCATCGGCCGGGATGACGCCGCCGCCGACGTACGCGTCGACGGTCAGCTGCCCCACGGCATCCAGCTCGTCGGGGAGCGCACGTCGGATCGTCGGGGGCACGCCCCCATCCTCGCAAAGCGTCGAGGGCGACCCGGTCGGCGCCCTCAGGGGAACGACTCGCCGTCCGGGCTGACGGTGATGACCTGGAACGAGCCGTCACCGTCGGTGAAGCGGACGATGCCGTACCAGGTGGGCCCGTCGGCGCGGCAGAGCGCGCTCACGCCCCCCTCCACGTGGGCCACCGGGTCGCAGCTGAGCTGCAGGCCGAGCTCGTCGCCGAAGTCGTTCTGCACGAGCTCGGTCACGGCGGCGGCGAGGGCGGGGCCGGTGACGCTGCCGTCGGCGGCCGGGGTGACCTCACCGCCGTAGCTGGTGCCCACCGACGGGAACATGGTTCCCTCGTCGAAGCCCTCGCCCGCAACGGACGCGAACAGGCCGAAGGCGAGCAGCGGCCCGACGGTCGTCATGGCCAGCCCGAACAGGGCGACCCCCGACAGCACGAGCGCGACCACGGCCATGGTGCGGGTGGAGTCCCGGCGCGCCGGCTGCTGGGGCCAGGGGGCAATTCCTTGCTGCTGCGCGAGCCACTGCGGGGGGCCGGGCTGTGGCGACCACGGCGGTGGCACCTGCTCCACCGGAGGCCAGGGCTGCGGGGTCTGGGTCTGGGGCGCGCCCTCCGGCGCGGAGCCCCCCGGGTCTGTCATGGCCGGAGTCTGGCACCTCGGCCGCCCTCGCGCCGGTGATCCACGGCGCTCGTGGCCGGGGTCACCTGCGACGAAGCAGAACGCCCCGCTGTCGCGGGGCGTTCCGGTGTGGCGGAGGCGGAGGGATTTGAACCCTCGATGGGCTTGAGACCCAAACCGCATTAGCAGTGCGGCGCCATAGACCGGACTAGGCGACGCCTCCAACGTCGCACAGGGTAACCGTCCGCCCACCCGACGCACAAAGCGGCCCACCGGCGACGCACGGCATCCACCGGCTCTGGTCCGGATGCGGGGATGGCGGCGACCTGCCCGGCGGGCGGCGCCACAGCACCACCGTCCCCGCGGAATGCCGCCACTGCAGCAGATGGACCAGAGCCGGGAGGGCTCAGGAGCAGATGTCCTGGTCCGCGGTGCGGGTGGTGATCGTGGGGGTCGGTGCGGGTTCGGGTGCGCTCACGGTCGGCGTCGGCACCGGCGACGACCCGGTGCGGTTCGGCACCGCCCGCACGGCCGGAGCCCCGGCGCCGAGGACGACCCGCACCCCGGACTTCAGGTCGGCGGACTCACGCAGCTTCGCGCCCTCGAAGGCGGCAGCGACGGTCCGGGCGGCCTCCTTCTGGCCGGGGCCGTACTCGACGACCACGCCGTTCGGCCGGTCGGTCGAGCTGCTCGTGGTCGGCTTCGGGAAGCCCTGGACCTCCAGCGCCGCGGCCACCTGTGCCGCGAGGCCCTGCACCCCGGTGGCGTTGACCACGTCGACCGCGATCTGCGTCGGGCTCACGGTGAGCGGCGCCGTCGTGCCGGATGCCGTGGCGCCGGGCTTCGCGCCCACCACCCCGTCGTCGCGCAGGGTCTGCCAGAGCACGTCGGCGCTGGGCGCCCACTCGACCCGGTTCGGGTCGGCCGGGTACTCCTGCACGGGCACGGTGATGAACTGGATGTTCTTGACGCCGATGTCCTTGACGCTCGACGCGAGGTCCTTCATGGTGCCGAGGTCGAACTGCTCGTCGGTCGTCAGCGACTTGGTGGCCGCGTCGAGGAAGCCGAACAGCTTGTCGGGACGCACCAGCAGCGAGGTACGGGTCGCCTCCTGCACCACCGACGACAAGAAGGCCTGCTGCCGCGCGATCCGCCCGAGGTCGGACCCGTCGCCGAGGGTCTTGCGGGCCCGCACGTAGCCCAGGGCCTGGGTGCCGTTCAGCACGTGCCGCCCGGCCGAGAGCTTCAGCTTCGCCTTGGGGTCGTCGATCGCCTCGGGGGCACAGATCGGCACGCCACCCAGCGCGTCGACCATGTCGCGGAACCCGCGGAAGTCGACGACGGCGAAGTGGTCCATCCGCAGCCCGGTGTTGCCCTCGACCGTGGTGATCAGGCAGGCCGGGCCGCCGATGCTGAACATCGCGTTCCACTGCTGCACGACCCAGTCGCTCTTGGGCGTCGAGTTCTTGCAGTTCGGCGGGGCCGGCACCATCGAGTCGCGGGGCACCGACACCACGGTGACGTGCTCCCGGTCGGCGGAGACGTGGGCGATCAGGGTGGTGTCGGAGCGCGCACCCGAGCTGAGCGACGCCCCCGGCACACCCTCGCCCTCGCGGTTGTCCGAGCCGATGAGCAGGATGTTGAGCGGGCCGGCGGCCGCGGTCGGGCGGGTGCCGAGGTCCTTGCTGACGTCGAGCCGCGAGATGTTGCCCTCGAGCCGCCACCACGCGACGCCGAGGCCGATCACCACGACGAGCACCAACACCCCGAGCCCGGCGAGCACGCGGCGGCGGCGGGTGTGCCGGGTCTCGCGCGCCTCGCTGTCGGCGCGCTCGCGGCGGGTGGCGTCGGACAACGCGGCTCCTTCACGGTCCGATGCCTGCTTCATCGCGAGGGGTGCGATGCCGCAGGTCCGCGCGCCGGGGAGGACGCACGACCTCTGGAGTCTAGGACCGCCGGCTGAGAGAACGCTGGGATCCCGTTCTCGTAGTTGACTGGCCCCCATGAGGTCTCGCATCGCACTGGTCATCGCCGCCGTCCTGGTGGTCGCCGTGGGCATCGGCGGTGCACTGTGGTGGCGGCAGCGCGAGGCCGACCGCGACGACGCCGCCCGGGCCGCGGTCGCCGCCTACGCGAAGGCATGGTCCGCCAAGGACCTCGCGAGCGTCCCCTTCGCCGACGACGCCACCAAGGCGACGTTCGCACCGACCGTCAAGGACCTCGGCGACGCCACGGTCAAGGTCACCCCGAGCGCCGTCGACCGCAACGGCGACACCGCGACCGGCACGCTCGACGTGACCTGGACGCTGCCCGGTGGTGTGCCGTGGTCGTATGCCGTGCCGGTGACCGTCGCCGCGGACGGCGACCGCTGGGAGGTCGCCACACCCACGCAGGGGTCCCCCTGGCACCCCGACCTCCCCGCCGGGAAGGAGTTCCGGCTCGAGCGCACCTTCGGCGAGCGCGGTGACCTCCTCGACCGCGAGGGCAAGCCGCTGATGCCGCTCGGCACGGTGCACGCCGTGCAGATCGACCCGGTCAACGCGACCCCCGAGGCGGCCGCCGAGCTCGAGACCATCGTGGGCGCCACGAAGGGGTCGCTGACCCAGGCCCTCGCCAAGGCGACGGCATCCGGCTCGAAGGCTCCGATCCCGGTGATCACCTACCGCGACGCCGACTGGGCCCCGCGCGCGGACCGCATCGGGAACCTCAAGGGCGTCATCGCGCCGACCTCCGAGCAACCCCTGGCGCGCACCCGCACCTTCGCCCAGCCCCTGCTCGGCAGCTTCGGCGAGGTGACCGCCGAGATGGTCACGAAGAGCGAGGGCCGCTACGAGGCCGGAGACCGGGCCGGCCGCAGCGGGCTGCAGGCGCAGTACGACGAGACGCTGGCCGGCGCGACCGGCATCCGGGTCACCGCGAGCGGCGAGGGGGGCGCGACGCTGTTCGAGAAGGCCGCCACCGACGGCAAGGACGTCGAGACCACTCTCGACCCGGCCGTGCAGGAGGCCGCCGAGAAGGCCCTCGTCGACAGCAGGCTCAAGGTGCCCGGTGCCGTGGTGGCCGTCGACGTGAAGAGCGGTGAGGTGCTGGCCGTGGCCAACAGCCCGACCACCGGGTTCGACCGGGCCCTGACCGGCCGCTACCCACCGGGGTCGACGTTCAAGGTGGCCACGAGCTACGCCTACCTGACCCGCGGCATCACGACGCCGGCGGCGAAGGTGCCGTGCCCGGCATCCGTCACGGTCGACGGTCGCGAGTTCACCAACTTCGCCGGTGAGTCGGTGAGCGGCAGCCCGACCTTCTTCCAGGACTTCACGATCTCCTGCAACACGGCGTTCGTCGGCCTGTCAGGAAAGCTCGCCGACGACGACCTGCCCACGGCCGCCAAGGCGCTCGGCATCGACGCCGGGTGGGGCGACACCCTCGGGGTCAGCGGCACCTTCGACGGCAGCGTGCCGCCCACCACCGGGGGCACCGACACCGCGGCGGCGGCGATCGGCCAGGGCCGGGTCGAGGTGTCGCCCGTCTCGCTCGCGGTGATGGCCGGCAGCGTCGGCCGGGGCACCTTCGTGCCCCCCGTGCTCGTCAAGGCCGACGGCGGTGGCTCACCGCGGCCGGTGGCGCTCGACGGCACGGCCGTCGCGCAGCTGCGGTCGATGATGGCCTCGGTGGTGTCGTCGGGCACGGGGACCGTGCTGCGCAACACCCCCGGGGGCCCGGTGCGCGGCAAGACCGGCACCGCCGAGCACGGCAACGACCCCAACGCGCTGCCGCGGAACTGGTTCGCCGGCTACCAGCGGGGCGTGGCGTTCGCGGTGCTCGTCGAGGAGGGCAAGAGCGGCGGCACCGTGGCGGCGCCGGTCGCCAAGAAGTTCCTCAGCAACCTGGCCGGCGACTGACCCGGTCACCGGCCCACGCACAGCGCAAGGCCCCGCCCGGCGAACCGGACGGGGCCTTGCGCGAAGACTCGGGAGACCCGGGTCAGATGGGGCGGACCTGGTCGGCCTGCGGACCCTTGGGGCCCTGGGTGACCTCGAACTCGACCCGCTGGGCCTCGTCGAGGGACCGGTAGCCCTGGACGTCGATGGCGGAGTAGTGAACGAACACGTCGGGGCCCCCGCCGTCCTGGGCGATGAAACCAAAGCCCTTCTCAGCGTTGAACCACTTCACGGTGCCCTGTGCCATATCGGGGGTAACTCTTTCTGTGTGTAGCACGCGGCCGGTACACGTCGCACCGACCGTGGATGCGAACTCCAGTCCCCTTGTGGCGCGTTGGTGTTCGACCTGCGAGGAAAGCCTGATGCTGCAACCGACAGCGAAACTAGCACGCAGGCGCGCCGTGCGCTCGTCGCCGAAAGAGACCTTTCACCCACCGGAAACGCCGCCCGGATGCCGTCGCCGGGCACCGGCTGCCACGCGCGGATGCCGGGTGGGCGCCGCGCGCGGCATCCTCGCAGGTCAGGCGCCGGGCACCTTGACGGCCAGCACGTCGCACGTGGCGTCGAGCAGCACCTGCTGGGCGGTCGAACCGGTGATCAGCTTGCCGAGCGGGCTGCGGCGGCGCAGCCCGATCACGATGAGGGTGGCGCCCACGTCGGCGGCGGCGTCGAGCAGCTCGTCGGCGGGTGCACGGCCGCGGTTCGGCTGGCGGATCTCGTGCTCGACACCGCGGGCGGTCAGCTGCCCGTCGAGCGCGTCGAGGTCCTGCGGAGCGGCGTAGCTGGGGTCGGTGTTGTCACCGTGGTGGCCGGTGTTCACCACGACCAGGCGCTGACCGCGCCGCTCGGCCTCCACGATGGCGGCATCGACGGCGGCCAGGCCCTCGGGGCGGGGGATGTATCCCACGACGATCGTCATGACGGGTCTCCGGGTTCCGGGTGGGTGCAGCAACGGGAATGGGTGCGGCCGGCCGAACGGGGTCGGCCGGCCGCGGGGACGACGAGGTCGCGAGTTGGGGACGAGTCGCCGCACCTGGTCGTCCGTCAGGTGCGGCGACCCGCGTCTAGTGGGGCGAGGGCCGCGCGGTGGCCGTCATTCGTCGGCCAGCGTCTTGGCCCCGGTCATGATCGCGACGCCCTCGCCCATGTCGTGGGACTGGGGGGAGATGACGCCCGCACAGCCGCCGAGCCGTTGGATGTGGATGCGGTCGGCGACCTCCCAGACATGGGGCATGTTGTGGCTGATCAGGATCACGGCCATGCCGCTGTCGCGCAGCTGCTTGACCATGTCGAGGACCATCCCCGACTCCTTGACGCCCAGGGCGGCGGTCGGCTCGTCGAGGACGACGACCTTGCTGCCGAAGGCTGCGGCCCGCGCCACGGCGACTGCCTGGCGCTGACCACCGGACAGGGTCTCGACCGCCTGACCCATGTTCTGGATCGTCTGGATGCCGAGCTTCTGCACCGAGTCGCCGGCGCGCTGCTTCATGCCCTTCTTGTCCAGCATCCGCAGCACCGACCCGAGCGGGCCCTTGCGGCGCTCCTCGCGGGCGAGGTAGAGGTTGCTGGCGATGTCGAGCGCCGGGATGACGGCCAGCTGCTGGTAGACGGTCTCGATGCCGGCCTCGCGGGCGTCCTGCGGACGCTTGAAGTCGACCCGTTGACCGTCGAGCCAGATCTCGCCGGAGTCGGCCGTGTAGGCACCGGTCAGGCACTTGATGAGGGTCGACTTGCCGGCCCCGTTGTCACCGATGACTGCGAGCACTTCACCCTTGTAGAGGTCGACGTTGACGCCGTCGAGGCCGATGACGCGCCCGAAGGTGATGACCAGGTCGCGGGCCGACAGGATCGGGTCGGCGTCGTACTTGGCCCGCTTGTCCTCGGGGATGTGGTCGACCGCCAACGGCAGCCGTTCGATGGTGCTCATGCCTTCACCTTCCTGATCCACTGGTCGACCGTGACCGCGACGAGCACCAGCACACCGGTGGCGAAGAGCCGCCACTGCTGGTTCACGCCCGCCAGGGAGAGACCGAAGCTGAACGACTGCACGATGAGCGCACCGAGCAGGGTTCCGATCAGTCGACCGCGGCCACCGAACAGCGAGGTACCGCCGATGACGACCGCGGTGATCGACGCCAGGTTGGCGTCGGGGATGGCGTTCGGCGTGGCCGCGCCGGCCCGGCCGATGAGCGCCCACGCCGCGAAGCCGTAGATGAGCCCGGCCACGGTATAGACCGACAACAGCACCCGCTTGCTGGCCACACCCGACAGGCGAGCCGACTCCGGGTCGTCGCCGACCGCGTAGACGTGCTGGCCCCAGGCCGTCTGGCTCAGCGCGAAACCGACGATGGCGTACAGGAGGACGACCAGCACCACGCCCCAGGTGAGCCGGAAGCCGCCTCGTGGGCCGAACCCCTCACCGAGGAAGTTCAGGATGCCGGGGAGCTTGTCCTGCTGGATGCTCGAGCCGCCGGAGTACAGCAGCGCGATGGCCGTGAAGATCGACAGGGTGCCCAGCGTGACGATGAAGGGGGGCAGGTTGACCCGGGTCACGAGGATGCCGTTGAGGAACCCGGCCGCCACCGCCAGCGCGATGCCGATCAGCAGCGCGAGCAACCCGTTCATCCCGCCGTCGGCGGCGAGTGAGGCCATGATCATCATCGCCAGGATGGTGATCGCCCCGACCGACAGGTCGATGCCGGCGGTGAGGATGATCAGGGTCTGGCCGATGCCCAACGCCGCCACGATGGCCGTCTGCTGGATGAGGATGGAGATGCCACCCGGCTGCGCGAACCTCGGGTTGAGGATCGAGAAAGCGGCGAAGGTGACGATGAACAGGATCAGCGGGCTGAGCCACGGGTAGGAGTGCAGCAGGCTCTGGAGCCGCTGGACCGGGCTCTGCCGCCGCCGAGCGAACTCGGCGGCGGCAGCAGATGTGGACGACGACATCTGGGTCAGCCCCAGCAGATCTTCGACGCAGCGTCCGAGGTGATGCTGTCGACGCCTGCGGCCGGCTTGTCGGTGACGAGCGCGACACCGGTGTTGAAGAAGTCGAGACCCTCAGAGGTCGTCGGCTTGGCTCCGCCGCGAGCGATCGAGGCGATGGCCTCCATGCCCAGCGTCGCCATCTTCAGCGGGTACTGCTGGGCGGTGGCACCGATGATGCCGTCCTTGACCGACTTGACGCCGGCGCAGCCACCGTCGACCGAGACGACGATCGCGTCGGTGATGCCGGCCGCCTGGAGTGCCGTGTTCGCACCCACGGCTGCCGGCTCGTTGATCGTGTAGACGACATTGATCTTCGGGTTCTTCGAGAGACAGTTCTCCATGGCCGTGCGGCCGCCGTCCTCGGCACCGTTGCTGGGCTCGTTGCAGACGATCGTGTAGTCGCCGCCCTTGCCCCCGGTGTACTTGCCCGTCTTGGCCTCGTCACCGTTCTTCTTCGGGTCGGCGACGTCGATGCCCATGCCCTCGAGGAAGCCTTGGTCACGGTCGTAGTCGACGGAGACGATCTTGTCGTTGAACAGGTCGAGCAGGGCGATGGTGGCCGCGCCGCCGTCGAGCGTCGATGCCGCCCACTTGCCGTCGAGCTGACCGGCCTCGCGGTTGTTCGTGGCGAAGGTGATGTCGACCGTGTCGGCCGGGTCGGGCGGGGTGTCGAGGGCGATGACGAACAGGCCGGCATCGCGCGCCTTCTTGATCGCGGCGTTGACGCCGGTGGACATCGGGGTGATCAGGATGCCCTTGTCGCCTCGGGCGATGGCGTCCTCGATGGCAGTGATCTGGCCCTGGTCGTCGCCCTCCTGCTTGCCGGAGGCGACGGTGAGCGAGACGTTCTGCTTGCTGGCGTCCTCCTTGGCGCCCTTCTGCATGGCGACGAAGAACGGGTTGGACGAGTCCTTGGTGATGAGGGCGACGCCGATCTTGTCGCCCCCCGAGCCGGAGCTGCCGGAGCCGCTGTCATCGGAACCACAGGCCGCGGCGCCGAGCGCGAGGCCGACGATGCCGGCGGACGCGAGGGCCCGGCGCACCGTGCGCGAGGACGAAACGTGACGGATGTGCATGGGGCGAACTCTCCTTTGAGTGCTGTTCTGGGCCGACCGCGTCATGACAACGTTGTCAGAGACGTTTCTAGCGCCTACTTGCGCTCAGGTCAACCCATGGTCTACACATCGTGATGTGAAAGTGACATCGTTGTCAGGCCAGAGCAACCGCGCCACGATGCGTGACGTCGCCGCCCTCGCCGGGGTCAGCCTGAAGACCGTGTCGCGCGTCGTCAACGACGAGCCCGGGGTCTCCCCCGACGTCCGCGAGCGGGTCACCGCCGCCGTCAACCGGCTCGACTACCGGCCCAACATGGCAGCGAGCAACCTGCGCCGCAACGGTGCCCGCACCGGTCTGATCGGGGCGCTGGTGCAGGACCTGTCGAACTCGTTCTCCGCCAGCCTGCTTCGCGCACTGGAGGACTCCGCCCGGCGGCACGGCACGGCCGTGCTCGCGGCCAGCCTCGACGAGGGCGCCGACCGTGAGCAGGAGCTCGTCCACGACCTCGTGACCCGCCGGGTCGACGGCCTCGTGATCATGCCCGCGAGCGAGCGCCAGGACTACCTCGGCAGCGAGCTGCGCTCGGGCACCCCGGCCGTCTTCGTCGACCGCCCGCCTCGGGGCGTGGACGCCGACTCGGTCACCGTCGACAACCACCGCGGTGGCCGGTTGGCGGCCGAGCACCTGCTGGGCCAGGGCCACCGCCGGGTCGCCGCGCTCATCGACCTGGAGACCATCCCGACTGCCGAGCGACGGCTCGCCGGCTTCACCGACGCCTACGCACAGCGCGGCCTGCGGCCCGACCCTCGCATGATCATCACGGGGCTGCGCTCGACCGACGAGGCCACCGAGGTCATGCACGAGCTGCTCGCCCTCGACGAACCGCCGACGGCGGTGTTCGCCGCGCGGAACATCCTCTCCACAGGGGCGGTTCGCGCCCTGGCGGAGCGAGGGCTGCGGCGCGACATCGCCCTCGTCGGGTTCGACGACTTCCCCCTGGCCGACCTGCTCGACCCGCCGCTGACCGTCATCCGGCAGGACGTCGCCCGGATCGGCAAGACCGTCGCCGACCTCCTCTTCGACCGGATCGACGGCAACACCTCACCCCCGCGACACGTCGTGCACGAGCCGACGCTGGTCGTCCGCGGCTCCGGCGAGATCCCGCCCCCCGGCTGAGCCGGGCTCACTGGCGCAGGTGGCGCGCCCTCGTCATCAGGTAGACGCCGAAGAACATCAGCCCGATCGAGATGACGACCAGCTCGTAGCGGCCCAGCGGCACGTCCTGCAGCACCCGCAGGGCGCCGTCGAGGCCGGTCGACCGCTCGGAGTGCTTCGTCCACGCGGCGCCGAGGAACAGGAAGCCGACCAGCGCGAAGGCGATGCCCCGGGCGATGAAGCCGATCATCCCCATGACCTCCACGAGGCGCCCCGGGTGCCGCTCGAGGTCGACGAGGAAGTCGCGGGTCCACCCCGACCAGATGCTGAAGACCCCGAC
>DASSQL010000394.1:0-4882 GCA_035702525.1 Ornithinibacter sp.
TGCATCGAGGCGAGCAGCCACATCGCGCCGCCCAAGCGCTACCTGAGCAAGTACGGCCAGCTGCTCGAGCACAGCCCCTACTGCGAGCGCGACCTGCGGGTGCCGCAGGGCCCGCTGCTCGCCGAGGACGTGGGGGAGAAGCCCGACGCCGAGACCGAGGTCTACATCAAGCACCGCGGCGGCGGCCCGGCGAGCAGCGGCGGCATCGTCGGCACGGTGCACGTGCTGCCGTTCCACCCGCTCGACGTCGTCGGCTGGGACGGCTGCCTCTACCCCTACGTGTTCAACGTGCGCGACTACGAGCCGATCACCGGCCGCATCCACCAGCCGCCGCCGGCCCACCAGGTCTTCGAGGGGTGGAACTTCGTGGTCTGCAACTTCGTGCCGCGCAAGGTCGACTACCACCCGCTGTCGATCCCGGTTCCGTACTACCACTCCAACGTCGACTCCGACGAGGTCATGTTCTACGTCGACGGCGACTACGAGGCGCGCAAGGGGAGCGGCATCGGCCAGGGCTCGATCTCGCTGCACCCGGGCGGTCACGCCCACGGGCCGCAGCCCGGCGCCGCGGAGGCCTCGATCGGCAAGCACTACTTCGACGAGCTCGCCGTCATGGTCGACACCTTCCGCCCGCTCGAGCTCGGTGAGGCCGGCCGCGCCTGCGACGACGGGAAGTACGCCGGCAGCTGGAACCGCACCCGCGGCTGACCCGACCCGGACGCGGCCCGGTCGCCCGCGGTCGGCGGGATGCCGGGTCGCGCCTATCCTTGCTCCGTGTCGCTCGCGCCAGTCAAGGAGGAGGTCACCGCCACCGGCGGTGACGTCGCGCCCGACACCCCGTGGATCACCATCGTCTGGAACGACCCGGTCAACCTGATGTCGTACGTGACGTGGGTGCTGCAGAACCACTTCGGCTACTCCCGCAAGAAGTCCGAGAAGCTGATGATGGACGTGCACACCAAGGGCCGGGCGGTCGTCGCGAACGGCACCCGCGAGGCGATGGAGGCCGACACCGAGGCCCTGCACGGCTACGGGCTGTGGGCCACCTTCCAGAAGGACGACTGATGGCGCGCGGTTTCCGGCGCAAGGGGTCGCGCGAGAACACCCGGTACGTCGCCCAGCTCGACGCGCTCGAGCGCGCGACCGTCGCCGGGCTGATGGACCAGGTCCGCGAGCTGCTCGACCCGCCGGCACCCCCGCCGGAGGGTGGTGACGACTTCGCCTCGATCGTCGCCGGGCTGGGGATGGGGGTCACCGTCGCCGCCGAGGACCAGGCCGACCTCGACCCGGATGACGCCAGCCGCGACCCCGCACTCGACCGCCTGTTGCCGACCGCGAACCGGCAGGACGACGAGATGGCGGCCGAGTTCCGCCGGCTCACCGAGACCGGGCTGCGCCAGCGCAAGGCCGGCGCGCTGGAGATCGCCGCCGACCTGCTGCGCGGCGACGACAAGCTCCGGCTGGATGCCGGCCAGGCCCGCGCGGTGCTCACCGCCCTCACCGACGTGCGCCTCGTGCTCGGGGAGCGGATGGGGCTGCGCACCGACGACGACGTCGACGTGCTCGAGGCCGTCGCCGCCGACCTCGACCCGGACGACCCGCTGGCGTACGCGCTGGCGATCTACGACTTCCTCACTTGGCTGCAGGAGACGCTGGCGTCCGCGATGCTGGACGGGTGAGCGTGGTCGACACCGGGTCGGGCCGCGCGGGTCGGGGGCGCCGGGCCGCGATGGTTCTCGCGGTCGTCCTGGCCGTCGTGCTCGCGGCGGCGCTGCTGTGGCCCGACGGGGCGGCGGTGAACCGGGGCGTGGTGCGCCTGTACGTGTTCTTCCTCGACCGAGGGATGCCGTCGTCGGTCACGCCCGAGGACTACTCCGTGCTGCTCAACGTGCTGGCGTTCGCCGTGCTCGGCGTGATCGGGGTGGCGCTGCTGCGGTGGCCCCCGGTGCGGGTGGCGTTGCTGCTGACCGCGTTCAGCGCGGCCGTCGAGCTGCTCCAGGCCCTGCCGTCGGTCGGCCGCGACCCCAGCCTGATCGACGTCGCCTGCAACGCGCTCGGCGCGGTGGTGGGCGTCGTCGCGGCCTCAGTCGTGGGACGGCGCAGGCACGGCGGGGGTGGTGCGGCGCACGACCAGGCCGGCATCCACGAGACCGGTGACGAACGTCGCGACGTCGGCGGCGACCACCTCGGCGGCTGAGCCGACGTCGTCGGCGACCCGGTGGGTGACCTCGTCGAGGGTGCCGCCCTCGGCGAGCGCGAGCCAGATGGCGGCCCCGGGTCCGGCCAGGACGAAGGGTGGGCCGTCGGGCAGGGGCGCCGCGTAGACGGTGCCGTCCCGCTCGACCCACGCGGTGTGCGCCGCCACCAGCAGCTCCTGGTCGGTCATCGCCGCGTCACCCGCCGGACGACGGCCCGCAGTGCTGCCGCGAGCCGACGCACCGACTCGGCCGCGACCTCGGCGCGCGTCGGGGCGTGCCCGAGCTTCTGGCCCAGGTAGTAGCGGTTGACCCGTAGCGACCGCCAGGCGACCGACGCCTTGGCGCGCGGACCGCGCGCGGCGCGGAACCGCGCACTCCACTCGTCGAGGCGGTCGCCGCCGTGCACGAAGACCTCCCAGACGGCGGCCTCCGGGTCGCCTCGGAACTCGTCGAGGTGGCCGGTCGCGGCGGCCAGCGCCACGGTGGCTCCGGTGTCGGCGGCCAGGGCCCGGATCCGGTCCCGGTCCGGCTCGGTGCGGTCGGTCCAGTTCGGCGCGAGGTCGGGGTGGTCGCCGCCGGGGTGCGGGGTGCGGGCGGCGTGCAGCAGCAACACCAGCGACTGCGCCAGCGGCTCGGGCACGGCGCACCACACGTGGGCCAGGGGAACCGAGCCGCGGCTGCTCCACAGCCGGTCGAACGCGTGGGCCGGGTCGCGGTCCATCCCCGGGTAGTGCCGGTGCACGTCGAGCAGTCCCCAGCTCTCGTGGAAGAGGTTCGCGGCGTGGTCGAAGGCCGACCCGGCGTCGAAGCTGGTCTCGACCCGCCAGCCGTGCTCGGCCAGGGTGGCCATCAGCGCGTCGACCCCCGACGGCCGCACGATGACGTCGACGTCGGTGCCGGTGTGCTCGGAGCTGCGCAGCCCGGGGTGCACCGCGGGGCCCTTGATGTGCAGCACGTCGACACCCGCCTGCTCGGCGAGCACCTGCACGGCGGCATGAGCGAGCTCGACCCGCACCGGCAGGGGAACGTCGATGACGTCGGTCACGTGGCCACTCTAGGTTCGAGGTTTCCCGGACGACCCGTGGAACCCGGAACGCCGCGATAAAATCTCGGCACCGCACGGCGAGGTCGTGCTCTGCCCACGAGGACCCCTGTGACCATTCTCGACTTCGTCCGACTCTCGCGCGCCCACGTCTGGAGCCTGCTCTTCCTGACCCTCGTCGGCGCCGGATCGGCCTGGGTGATCACCGAGCGGATGCCGGAGGTCTACCTCGCCGACGCCAGCGGGTACGTCGTCGTGGGTGGCGACCAGCAGACCTCCGGCGAGGGGCTTGCGGCGACCACCCTCGGCGGCACCAAGGCCGACTCGTACCTGCCGCTCGTCACCGGCCGGGCGGTGGCCCAGGACGCCATAGAGGCGACCGGCATCGACGCGACTCCCGCCCAGGTCGCCGCGCGGGTCTCGGCCACCGTGGCGCCGGAGTCGGTCATCCTCAACGTCACGGCCACCGGGCCGAACCCCGAGGAGGCCCGGGTGCTGGCCGACGCCGTCATCGTGGCCACCTCGCGCGAGGCCGACCGGATCGAGAAGACCGGCCGGTCGTCGACGACCAGCCGGACCCTCGTGCAGATCGTGCCGATCGAGACGGCGTTGCCCGGCGTCAAGATCGCCCCCGACCCGCTGCGCAACGTGCTGATCGGTGCCGTCGTCGGGCTGCTCGTCGCGTACGGGCTGGTCTTCCTGCGCCGCCAGCTCGACACCCGGTTGCGCACCGTCGCCGACGTCGAGGCCGAGACCGGGGCCAGCGTGCTCGGCGTCGTGCCGCTGACCCCCGAGCTGCGCGGGCACGCCAGCCGGGGCCTGGACCAGCTCGGGCTCGCGGCCGAGGCGTTCCGGCAGGTGCGCACCAACCTGCGCTTCGTCAGCGTCGACCACGCGCCGCGCAGCATCGTGGTCACCAGCGCGAACGCCGGCGAGGGGAAGTCGACGATGTCGGCCACGCTGGCCCGGGTGCTCGGTGAGTCCGGCCAGCCGACCGTCATCATCGACGCCGACCTGCGCCGCCCGATGCTCGCCGAGATCTTCGACCGGCCCGGGTCGGTCGGCCTCTCGCAGCTGCTCTCCGGCCAGGTGCGCCTCGCCGACGCCCTGCAGGAGACCGAGCAGCCCAACGTGCGGCTCATCGCGGCCGGTCGCACCCCGCCGAACCCGAGCGAGCTGCTCGGGTCGCAGCGGATGCACGCGCTGATCGACCACCTCGCCAAGGACCACCTCGTGATCCTCGACGCCCCGCCCCTCCTCCCGGTCACGGACGCCGGGCTGCTGTCCGGCATGAGCGACGGCACGCTGCTCGTCTTCGCGGTGGGCCGCACCCACAAGGAGCAGGCCCGGCTGTGCGCCAAGATCATGGGCCAGGTCGGCGGCCACGTGCTCGGGGTCGTGCTCAACATGGCCCCGAAGAAGGGTCTCGGCGGGGTCGTCTACGGGTACGGCCACGGCTACGGCAGCGAGTACGCCACCCGCGAGAAGTACCTGCCGCGCCCCGGCGACGGCGACACCGACACCGCCGCCGCGGCGGTCGCGCCGCTCACCCCGGCACCGCGCAAGCAGCGGTCGGCGCCGCGCTCGAGCGACCTGGACGACGCCACCGTCTGACCCAGGGGTGCGCCCACGGACGGACCGA
>DASSQL010000395.1:0-18334 GCA_035702525.1 Ornithinibacter sp.
GACACCGCGCCGACGCGCGCGCTGGACGACTCGAACGCCCCGATGTACCGCTGGTTCCCCGACGCCGCCCTCAACACGTGCTTCAACGCCCTCGACCGGCACGTGCGCGACGGCCGCGGCGACCAGGCGGCGCTGATCTACGACAGCCCGGTCACTGACACCGTGCAGACCTTCACCTACGCCGAGCTGCTCGACCGGGTCGCCACCTTCGCCGGAGCGCTCGCCTCGCGCGGCGTCGAGAAGGGCGACCGGGTCGTCATCTACATGCCGATGGTGCCGGAGGCCGTCGTCGCGATGCTCGCCTGCGCGCGGCTCGGCGCCATCCACTCCGTCGTCTTCGGCGGGTTCGCGCCGGCCGAGCTCGCGGCCCGCATCGACGACGCCAAGCCGGTCGTCATCGTCGCCGCGAGCTGCGGCATCGAGCCGAGCCGGGTCGTCGAGTACAAGCCGATGCTCGATGCCGCACTCGACCGCAGCAGCCACACGCCCGAGTCGGTCATCGTGCTCCAGCGCCCCCAGGCCCGCGCCGCGGTCGGCGAACGCGACACCGACTGGGAGGAGATGGACTGGGACGAGCTGGTCTCCGACGCCGAGCCGGCCGACTGCGTCGAGGTCGAGGCGACCGACCCGCTCTACGTGCTCTACACCTCCGGCACGACCGGCCGGCCCAAGGGCATCGTCCGCGACAACGGCGGCCACGCGGTGGCACTGCGCTGGTCGATGGAGAACATCTACGACATCGGCCCGGGTGACGTGTGGTTCACGGCATCCGACGTCGGCTGGGTCGTCGGCCACTCCTACATCGTCTACGCACCGCTGCTCACGGGCGCGACCACCGTCCTCTACGAGGGGAAGCCGGTCGGCACGCCCGACGCGAGCGCCTTCTGGCGGGTCATCAGCGACCACGGCGTCAAGGCGATGTTCACCGCTCCCACGGCGTACCGCGCGATCAAGCGCGAGGACGCCACCGGCACCCTGATGGCCGGCCACGACCTGTCCAGCCTGCGGTGCGTCTTCCTGGCCGGAGAGCGGCTCGACCCCGACACCTACGAGTGGACCACCGACCTGCTCGGCGTGCCGGTGGTCGACAACTGGTGGCAGACCGAGACCGGCTGGCCGATCGCCGCGAACCTGCGCGGGCTCGACCCGATGCCGATCAAGGCCGGCTCGCCCTCGGTGCGCGTGCCGGGATACGACGTGCAGGTGCTCGACGACTCCGCGCAGCCGGTGGCCCCCGGGGTCGAGGGTGCCATCGCGATCCGGCTGCCGCTGCCCCCCGGCACGCTGCCGACGCTGTGGCAGGACGACGAGCGCTACGTCGCCGGGTACCTGTCGGTCTACGACGGCTACTACCTCACCGGCGACGGCGGCCTGATCGACGAGGACGGCTACGTCTACGTCATGGGCCGCACCGACGACGTGCTCAACGTCGCCGGCCACCGGCTCTCGACCGGGTCGATCGAGGCAGCGCTGGCCGGCCACCCCGACGTCGCGGAGTGCGCGGTCATCGGCGTCGCCGACGACTTCAAGGGCCAGGTGCCCCGGGGGCTCGTCGTGCTCAAGGGCGGCGTGAACGGCACCGGTGACGACGGCACCCGGATCTGCAAGGAGCTCGTGCAGCGGGTGCGCGACGAGGTCGGGGCGGTCGCGAGCCTGCGCCAGGTCGACATCGTCGCGGCCCTGCCGAAGACCCGCTCGGGCAAGATCCTGCGCAAGACGATGCGCGAGATGGCCGACGGCAAGACCCCGACCATCCCCGGCACCATCGAGGACGTGAGCGTGCTCGACGCCCTCGCGTCGGTGCTGCACCCCGGCGCCTGACCGGCGTCGCCGGCCCAGGCACGCGGTGGTCCGGATGCCGCGCGCGGCAATTGCTGCGTGGCCTCCGAACTCCTGCGTGGGCGCGAGGCCCCGAACCCACGGATGCCGGGCGACCGGTCCGCGGACCAGCCACCCGGCATCCGGGGTCGTGCTGCTGTGACGCGTCAGCTCACGGCGTCGAGGGCGTCGACCATGCCCTCACCGAAGTAGCTGTTGTCCTCGACCGGGCCGACGCACGCGACGCCACCGGTGGCCGCGCTGCAGGCCTTGTCGTCGGCCTGCTGGCGCAGCTTGGAGATCATCTGCGCCGGGCTCCAGTCGGGGTGCACGGACTTCATCAGCGCGAGGACGCCCGCCACGTGCGGCGAGGCCATCGAGGTGCCGCTCTTGGTGCCGTAGCCGTTGTTCGCGACGACGGTCGAGAGGATCGTCGAGCCCGGGGCGGCGACGTCGATGACGCCGAGGCCGCGGTTCGAGAAGCTCGACAGCCGGCTCTGCAGGGTGCCGGCCGGGAAGCGCTGCACCGACGAGACGGTGACGACGCCCTCGAGCTCGGTCGGGATGTCGCCGCAGGTGCTGTTCAGCGTCCGGGTGACGGGGGTGCCGTCGTCGGGGCTGCCGGCGTCCGTCAGCAACGACTTGTTCGACAGGTCCTTGCCCGAGTTGCCGGCCGCGGCTGCGTGCACGACGCCCTGCTCGGTCGACCAGTTCACCGCGCGGCGCACGGCCTCCTTGGCGGCGTGCTGGTCGGGCTGGTCGTCGCAGTAGAACTCGAACGGGTCGACGTAGTAGCTGTTGTTCGTGACGTCCATGTGCTTGACGCCCGCCTCGACGAACCCGCAGACGGCGTACTCGGGGTAGATGAACCCGTCGTCGTTGACGACCTTGACCGAGGCCAGGCGCACGTTCGGGGCGACCCCGACGATGCCGACCCCGTTGCGGGCCGCGGCGATGGTGCCGGCCACGTGGGTGCCGTGGTCGCTCGTCGTCGGCTCCCAGCCGGTCGGGCTCGGCCGACCTGCGTCCACGCAGTTGACCGAGTTCGCGACGTCGAGGTTGGCGACGAGGTCGGGGTGGTCGGCGTCGATGCCGCTGTCGAGCACTCCGACGAGGACGTTGCGCGAGCCGTCGGTGATCTTGTGGGCCTGGTCGGCCTTGATCATCTGCATGTCCCACTGCTCGGCCTCACGCGGGTCCGAGGCGACCGCGGGTGCCTCGACGCCGGGAACGTCACCGTTGACCGGCTTCTTCGCACCCTTGGTGTAGCCGGAGGCGCCCTTGCCCCAGGTGACCGACAGGTCGGAGGGGGTGCCCTCGGAGACGGGAACGGTGCGGGTGGCACCGACCGAGTCGAGCGCGTTCCCGGCCGACTTCGCGACGTCGGTGCGGAACGCAGCGCGGTCGGAGTGGGCCACGACGACGCCGATCTGCGGCCACGCCTGGACGACGACGCCGCCGGCCTTCTGCACCGCGTTGCTCACGACCTTGGTCTGGCCGGGGTTGGCGACCTTGGTGTTGAGCAGGTAGCTGAAGACGACCCCGTCGGGGGTCACGATCGGCACGGGGGTCGACTCGGCCTCGGCGCTGGCGGAGGCGGTGCCGGAGAACAGGGCGGCACCGATGGCGGCGACGGAGGCCACCGCGATGGCGGAACGCCACCTGGTTGTGGGTCGGGTCACGAAGGAGCTCCTCGACGGTCGCGGGCCGGGTGGGCCCGGGGCTGGGGTGTTGGGTGGGGCCACTCTGTCGGACGCTGCGGCCGTTCGGTCCGTTGGTGACCTGCGAGTTTCCGCAGTGCGCTCAGCCGACCGCGGATGCCGGGTGGCCGGCATCCGCGGTCGTGGCCCGGTCGCGGTACTGGCCGGGCGTGACCCCCACCAGCGCCGTGAAGTCGCGCGTGAAGTGGGCCTGGTCGTACCAGCCGTAGCGCACCGCGAGGTCGGTGAGCGTGCCGGACCAGCCGGCGTCGAGGTCGGCGACGGCGTCGTGCAGCCGGTAGCGCGCGAGCACCCACTTCGGGCCGACGCCGACGTAGTGCGTGAAGAGGCGCTGGAGGGTGCGCACCGTGACGGCGTGCCGCTCGGCGGCGTCGGCGACGCCGAGGAGGGTGTGGTCGGCCAGCATGTCGGCGACGACGTCGAGCAGCAGGTCGTAGCGCGGGTCGGGCGCCTCGGCGGCCAGCGCGGCCAGCCCCGCCTCGGCGACCTCGGCCCACTCCGTTGCGGCCTGCGCCAGGTCGGGGTCGCCCAGTGCGGCGACGAGGGCCGGCGGCAGCACCTCGCTCGCCGCCACCGACCGGTCGGTCCACGACGAGGCCGGGTGCCCGGTCAGCGCCGTCAGGCCACCGGGGCGGAAGCGCAGCCCGACGACGCGACCCCACCCCCGCACCTCGACGTCGAACCGGCGGGTGCACACGCCGGTGACCGCCACGGTCTCGCCGCGCGGCATCCCGGAGCGGGGGTGGCTGCCCAGCTCGACGGTGAGCGAACAGGTCGGGTGCGGGAGGACCTCGCTGTCGTACCAGCGCCCGTCGGGCAGGCCCCAGCGCAGCGACCAGCGGTTCTCGACCCAGCGCGCGGCCTCCTCCCCCACCGGGTCACGGACCAGGTCGACGTGGCGGGCGAACTCGTCGGGCCGCAGCAGCCCCGCGGTCGACGCCGTGGCCGCGGGCGCGGTGGCGAGACCACCCCGGCCGGATGACGAGGAGCCGGCCGGTGCTCGGGCTGTCGCCTTTGTCCTATCGGGCACCGGACCAGACTAGGCAGGGTGGGTGACATCCCGGCCGGCCCGAACGGGCCCGTGCCGCACCTGACCGTCCCGACGAGAGGCACCACCATGGCGATCGCCGCACTCAAGATGCTCACCCTCGACAGCTCCGACGCCCAGCGGGACGCGACCTTCTGGTCGGCGCTGCTCGGCTGGGAGGTCGCCCACGCCCAGGCCGAGTACGCGATGCTGACCGGCCCGGGCGGGATGGCCCTCGGCTTCGGCACCCTCGACGACCACGCGGCCCCGGGGTGGCCGAACGAGCACGGCAGCAAGCAGTTCCACCTCGACCTGGCCGTCGACGACCTCGACGCGGCTGCTGCCGAGTGCGTCGAGCTCGGTGCGACGCTGCCGGACGAGCAGCCCGGCGAGACCTGGCGGGTGCTGCTCGACCCCAGCGGCCACCCGTTCTGCCTCACCCAGGCGGCCAACTGGGGCTGAGCTCCGGTCGAGGGGTCAGGACATGCGCGGGAAGCGACATCGTCCCGGGCATTTCTCGACCCCTCGACCGAGGAGGGGGCCCCGGAACCGCCGGTCGACCTGCGGGCCGTGACGCACGCGGCATCCGGGGTGGAGACCGGTCCGCGGAAACGGCGCGCACCCTCCGACGCCCGCCCGCGAGGATGGCGGCGTGGAGGGTGTCGTCCTGGGCTTCGCGACGATCGTCGCCGTCATCGGCGTCGGCGCCCTCATCGCGCACCTCGGCGTGGTCGACCTGTCGGCCCAGAAGGTGCTCAGCCACATCGCCTTCTTCGTGGCGTCGCCGGCGCTGCTCCTCACGACCGTGTCCCAGGCCGACACCCACGACGTGCTGTCGCGCAGCCTGGTCGCGACCGTGGTCGGGGTGGTCGTACCGGCGACGGTCTACGTCACGGTCGCGTGGTGGCGGTGGCGGCGCTCGGTGGGCGAGCGGGTCATCGGCGCCCTTGCGAGCTCGTACGTCAACGCCGGCAACCTCGGCCTGCCGGTCGCGGCCTACGTGCTCGGGGATGCCGCGCTCGTGGCACCCACGCTGCTGCTGCAGCTGCTCGTGCTGCAGCCGCTGGCCCTGGCCGTGCTCGACGCCGACGTGCGGGGCCACCGTCCGACGGTGCGCCACATGATGATCCGCCCGTTCACCAACCCGCTGACGATCGGCACGCTGATCGGGCTGCTGCTGTCGATCACCGGCTGGCAGCTGCCCCCCATCGTGCTCGACCCGATCGAGCTGATCGGCGCGATGGCGGTGCCCGGGATGCTGCTGGCGTACGGCATCGCGCTGCGCCTCGGCCCGGGCTTCGGCGGCGACGTGCCGAAGGGCGAGCTGGCGCTGACGAGCACGCTCAAGCTGGCGGTGCAGCCGCTCGTCGCGTACGCGGTGGCGCACCTCGCGCTCGGCCTGTCGGGGCATGCGCTGCTCGCGGTTGTCGTCTGCTCGAGCCTTCCGACCGCGCAGAACATCTTCGTGCACGCGACCCGCTACGACCGCGCACCCACCTTGGCGCGCGACACCATCCTGGTGACGACGGTGGGCGCGGTACCACTCATCACGTTGGTGGTCTGGCTGCTCGGCTGAGCGCGGGGTGGCGGCTCAGCCGACGAGCCACTCCCGCAGCCAGGTGGCGAGGTCTGGTGCGACCTGCGCGAAGGCGTCCTCGATCGCGAGGTCGTCGTCGTACCAGTAGTCGTTGAACGCCACGATCCGCCCGGTCGCCAGGTCGTACGACACCGGGCCGGTGCTGTCTGAGATCGGCAGGTAGGTGATCGGCCACTCCGCCTCACCGGTGTAGCCGGGGCCCCGCCGGCGCAGGTCCTCGTACTCCCTGACGACCCGGGCTACCGGGTTCAGCCCGTCACCGATGCCGGGGCCGAACCCGCCGTCGGCGACGGTGTAGAGGTCGCGAAGGTCCCCGGGGACGCGCTGCCCGGTGGCTGCCTCGGCGGGGGCCCAGGCGTCCGGCCCCGCCGCGGCAGGCGCGGTGGGGAGCGGCGGGTCGGTGCTCGCGCTGATCCTGCCGTCGGCGTGCCGGTAGACGTGCATCGGCTGCATCGGCCACCCGTTGGCGCGGGCGTTCTGAGCCCCGAGGGCCAAGGCGGTGGCGCTGCCCGGCGCCGCCGCCTCCATGACGGCCACGGCATCGAACCAGTCGTCGTACGTACCGACGTGCGCGCCGTCGTCGGCGTCGTTGCGTGTCGGTGACCCGGCCCGCTCGCGCAGGCGTGCCAGCAGATCCCCTGGAAGTGCGTCCATGGAGCGGAACCGTATGCACAGTGGCGTTGTCACGCAGAGGATTCGGTCAGATTCGTCGGCCTGCAGGCGTCAGGCGGTGGGCACAACGGGCACGGCCCGATCTGGCGCGTGCCGCGTCGTCACGGCTTACGGCTCGTCGCAACCCTCCCGGGCGGTGCCGGGCACCGCCCCGGGCGACTCCGGCGGGTGCGACGGGTGCATCGTCGACACCTTCACGGGTCGGGTCCACGGACGCTCCTGCCGCCGACGACCGATCGAGTGGGTGAGAATGACCCGATGATCACGGTCGACCTCGCCCGCGCCCTGCTCCGCGACGCCGGGGTGCTCTGGGAGCCCGCCGCCGGCGACCGCTTCGTCATCGACGCCGAGCTGCTCACCGGCGAGGTGTTCTGGATCAGCGACCTCACCGTCGAGGTGCAGACCTACCGCGACCAGTCCCTGCTCGGCTTCAACGGCACCACCGAGTGGGCGCTCGACTCGGTCACCCTCGACCAGGCGCTCTGGCTGCCCCGCGAGGACCAGCTGCGCGAGCTGCTCGGCGACCGGCTCGAGGCCGTGCGCCGCACCGAGGGGGGCTGGGAGGTGACGTACGCCGTCAAGCCGGGCTACGTGCTCACCGTCACCGACCCCGACCTCGAGTGCGCCTACGCCCAGGCCCTGATCACCCTCTGACCAACCCGTTCCCACGCGAGGTCAGGGGCAGTTCGCCCGGTCAGGGCCGCAGACGCACCTGAGCTCGCGGCGTGCTCCTGACTTCGCGCGATGACGGGTCAGCGCTTGCGCGAGGTGCCGAAGATCGAACGGGTGATCTCGCGGCCGAGCACCGTGCCGGCCGAGCGCAGCGCCGACTTGAAGGCGCTCGACTTCACGACCGCCTCGACCATGCTCGGCTCGGCCGCCTGCTTGCGGGCGGCGGCCTCCTGCGCCTTCTGGGCCGCCGCGGCATCCTTGGCCGCCTGCTTCTCGGCAGCCACCCGCGCCTTCTCGGCCGCGCTCTCCGCGGCGACCCGCTCCTTCTCGGCGGCTGCCTCCGCCGCGGCGCGCACCTTGGCGTTCTCGGCCTCGACCGCCGCGGCCTGCTCGGCCTCGGTGCGGGCCACCTCGGCCTTGCCGAGCATCTCCGATGCCGACTCGCGCTCCACGTAGGTGCCGTACTTCGCCGTGATCGGCGACGCGGCCACGGTCGAGGTGAGCAGCGCGGCATCCGAGGGGGCCATCAGCGACTGCGGCGCGCGCATCCGGGTCCAGGCCACCGGGGTCGGCGCGCCCTTCTCCGACAGCACCGTGATCACGGCCTCGCCGGTCGGCAGCTGGGTCAGCAGCTCCTCGAGGTCGTACGCGGTGTTCGGGTAGGTGCGCACGGCCGCCTTGAGCGCCTTGGCGTCGTCCGGGGTGTAGGCACGCAGCGCGTGCTGCACCCGGTTGCCGAGCTGGGCCAGCACGTCGGCGGGCACGTCCTTGGGCGACTGGGTCACGAAGAAGACGCCGACCCCCTTGGAGCGGATCAGCCGCACGGTCTGCTGGATGGCGTCGAGGAAGCTCTTGCTCGCGTCGTTGAAGAGCAGGTGCGCCTCGTCGAAGAAGAAGACCAGCTTGGGCTTGTCGAGGTCGCCGACCTCGGGCAGGTCGTGGAAGAGGTCGGCGAGCAGCCACATCAGGAAGGTCGAGAACAGCTGCGGGCGGTCCTGCACGCCGGGCAGCTCGAGCATCGAGGCGATGCCGCGCCCGTCGGGCGAGACCCGCAGCAGGTCGGTGGTGTCGAACTCGGGCAGGCCGAAGAACAGGTCGGCACCCTGGGCGGAGAAGTTCACCAGCTCGCGCAGGATGACGCCCGCGGTCGCCGACGACAGGCCCCCGAGGTCCTTGAGGTCGGCCTTGCCCTCGTCGCTCGTGAGGAACTGGACGACGGCCCGCAGGTCGGAGATGGTGTCGAGCCACAGGCCCTTGGTGTCGGCGTAGTGGAAGACCAGCCCGAGGCTGGACTCCTGGGTCTCGTTGAGCCCGAGCACCTTCGAGAGCAGGGTCGGGCCGAACGTGGAGACGCTCGCGCGCACGGGGATGCCGGTGCCCTGGCCCCCGAGCGCGTAGAACTCGACCGGGTAGGCCGTCGGCGCCCAGGGCAGCCCGACGTCGGCCGAGCGCTGGGTGATCTTGTCGTTGGCCACCCCCGCGGTCGCCATGCCGGACAGGTCACCCTTGATGTCGGCGAGGAAGACCGGCACCCCCTGGGCGACCAGCTGCTCGGCCATCAGCTGCAGCGTCTTGGTCTTGCCCGTGCCGGTCGCCCCCGCGACCAGGCCGTGCCGGTTCATCGCCGACAGGGGGATGCGCACGGTGGCGTCGGCGTGGGCGGTGCCGTCGACCACCGCGGCGCCGAACTCGAGGGACGGCCCCTCGAAGGCGTACCCCGCGCGGATCTCGTCGACCTGTGACGTGCTCGTGTTCTCGCTCACGGGGGTCAATCTAGCCCGCGCGCTCGCGTCGCTCCCGCGCTCGAACACGTCGCGGCATACAGTGACCTTCGTGATCTTCAAGGCCGTCGGCGACTCGCGCCCGTACCCCGACCACGGGTACACGACGCGCCAGTGGTCGACGGTGCCGCCACGCCTCGTCCGGCTCGACGAGCTCGTCACCACCAAGCGCGAGCTCGACCTGCAGATGCTGCTCTCGGAGGACTCGACCTTCTACGGCGACCTGTTCGCGCACGTCGTCGAGTGGGAGGGGACCCTCTACCTCGAGGACGGCCTGCACCGGGCCCTGCGCGCCGCCCTGCACCAACGCCCGACGCTGCACGCGCGGGTGCTCGCGCTCTAGGGGGACACGTGAGCGACTACACGACCGAGGCCGAGGTGTCCGTCAACGCGCGCCGGAAGCGCCGTCAGCTCATCGTGCTCGGGGTCGTCGTGCTCGGCCTGTTCTTCGCCTTCTGGTACGCGTGGTCCTACTACCAGGCCGACAGCTCGGCCCGGGCCTCCCGCCCGCCGGCCGCCACCTGCGCCCCGTACGACCCGAAGGTGGTCACCCCCGAGACCACCAGGGTCAACGTCTACAACGCCTCCGACCGCGTCGGCCTGGCCGGCTCCGTCGCGCGCAGCCTGCGCGAGCGGGGCTTCGTCATCGCCAAGGTGGCCAACGACCCCTCGAGCCGCAAGGCGCCCAAGGTCGCCGAGATCCGCTACGGCGCCAAGGGCGAGGCGCAGGCCAAGCTGCTCCGCACGACGCTGCCGAAGGGCACCACCCTGGTCAAGGACCAGCGCAAGGTGGCCACCGTCGACCTCGCGCTCGGCGCGAAGTACACCACCCTCGCCCCGGTGCCCACCACGACGGCGATGCCGATGTGCCCCGCGCCGACCGGTTCCTGACCGGCCGTCGATGACCGCTCCGGTCCCGCTCGGCGCCGACGCCGAGGCGCGCAAGGCCGGCGCGGTCGTGCTCGACCCGGCGTGGCCGGCATCCGAGGCGTTCGCCGTCGTCGCCACCGAGTGCACCGACCACTGGCGCACCAACGCGGCCCTCCTGCTCGAGTCGCGGGCGATGCCGCACCTGCACCAGACGCGGGTCGGCATCCGGCGGCTGCGGTCGTCGTTCTCGCTGTTCGGGCCACTGCTGCGTGACGTGCCCGGGGCCGTCCTCGTCGCCCACCGGCTGCGCGCCCTCGCGCTCCCGTTCGGCCCCGCCCGCGACCTCGACGTGCTGCTCTCCGGGCCCCTCGTCGACGACCTCGACGTCGAGCAGGTGCACCGCCTCGCGACGGACCGCGAGGCGGCGTACGACGTGGTGCATGCCGTCCTGCGCTCCCCGGACTGGGCGGATGCCGTGCGCTCGATCGACGGTCTCGTCCTCCTCGCTCCGTGGCCGGGGGTCGACGACCCACCCGTGCGGGAGCTGGCCGGGCAGTCGCTGGAGAAGCGCTGGCACCGGGTCGTGGGTCACGTCGGCCGGCTGGCGGCGATGGCTCCGCTGGACCGCCACCGGGTGCGCATCGAGGCCAAGAAACTTCGTTACGGCTGCGAGTTCTTCGCCTCCCTGTACGCCGTCGACACCCCGCACGTCGTCACCGAGTCGGGTGCGGTGCTCACCGGGCCGCTCGCCTTCGCCTGGCACGTCGAACAGGTGCAGACCGCCCTCGGGCTGGTCAACGACCACCACACCGCAGACGACCTGCTGCGCTCGGTCGGCTCGGCCGCGCCGTCGGTCGACGAGCACCGGCTGGTCGCCGACGCCGTCGACGCGGTGCGTGAGCTCGCGTCGCTCGACCCGTTCTGGCGCTGAGGTCACCGCGGCCGCGACGGCTCGCCGGGCTACACCCGCCAGGGCCGGCCGTGCGCACTCCGTGACCGAACCCACAGTCCTGCTGCGGGCGGTACCCCCGGGCGTATAACCGAGGGATCCGACCGAGCAGCGGCCGGCACGCCTCCAAGGAGGACGCATGCCATTCGTATTCGCTTCGGGGGGCCTCAACGGCCCCGCCACCTACCTGACCTGGGGGTGGGTCGGCATCTCGGCGACCAACCTGGTCGTCATGCTCCTCACCGTCGTGGTCTTCGTGCTCGCCGTGCTCCTGCCGTTCCCCGGTCACGAGGACGACGAGTGATGGCCACCACCGAGAAGGTGGGGACACCGGCCGGTCCTCCGCAGACCACGGACGACGTCGACGGCCGCATGTGGACCAACCGCCTGCGCACCAGCTTCTTCGGCACCTTCCCGCCCGAGAAGCTGCTGCCGGACCGCCAGCCCGCCTACGTGGCGTCCTGGATCTACGTCTTCGGCGTCGCCACGATCGCGGGCTTCATCATCCTGGTCGTGAGTGGGCTCGTGCTCAGCTTCGAGGGACCTGCCTGGTACCACACGTCGTCGACGGGGCACTTCGTCAACAGCGTGCACTTCTGGGCGGTGCAGCTGTTCATGCTGTCGATGGTCGTGCACCTGTGGGGCAAGTTCTGGATGGCCGCGTGGCGCGGTCGTCGCGCCATGACCTGGGTCACCGGGGCCCTGGCCTTCTTCTCCTCGATCGGCACCGCCTTCACCGGGTACCTCGTGCAGTCCAACTTCGAGTCGCAGTGGATCGCCTTCGAGGCCAAGGACGGGCTCAACGCCGTCGGCGTCGGCGCCTGGTTCAACGTGGCCAACGCGGGCCAGATGTTGCTCATCCACGTCTGCCTGCTGCCCCTGGTCGTCGGCGTGGTCGTCGGGTGGCACGTGCTGCTCGTGCGCAAGCACGGCGTCGTCCCACCGATCCCGCTCAAGAACGACCCGGCCGCCGAGCCCGCGGCGACCCCGGAGGTGCGGTCATGAGTGCCCGGAGGAGGTCGACCGACGTCGCCGCCGCACCCTGGTCCGGCCCCGAACGCCGCTACGACATCGTCAAGGAGTTCGTCATCGCGCTCGTCGTGATGGCCGTGCTGTCGGTCGGCCTCGCCGTGGCCTTCAGCTCGCCCGACGAGAAGGCGCTGACCTTCAAGGGCTGGGGCACCACCGCGGCTGACAACTTCTACGCCGTCGCCGTGGGCGAGCTCGCCGGCACGACCGAGTCGGCCGCCTACGGGCCGCCCTACCAGGCCGGCGACGGCCTGGCCGTGGGGCCGCTACGGCCCCAGAAGTGGATGGGGGTGCGGATCCCGGTCGACGCGGCCGACGACTTCGTCATCAACCCGCTGAAGAGCCAGGCGCAGAGCAGCGAGGTCACCGCGGCCCTGGCCGCCTGGCAGGCCGCGACGCCCGACCAGCGCACCACCTGGGCCACGGCCCTCGACGACGCCGTGCAGGCGACCGCGGATGCCGATGGCGCCCTCCACCCCGACCAGGTCGCCTCCGGCGACTACGGCCCGGTGCCGGTGCTCGCCAAGGGGCTGACCGAGATGGCCGCCTCGGGCTCCCTCGACGGCGCGATGCTCTCGCAGGGCGCGTTCTACGGGTCGGCCGACTACACCAAGGCGATCCTGTTCATGGGTGACGGGTCCTACCTCGACGACGCCGCGACCGCCCAGAACCTCCAGGGCAACACCTGGGGGATGATGAACGGCACGAACAGCTACCCCGGCCAGCCGTGGCTGTGGTGGGCGTCGTTCTGGTACCAGATCCCGACCTTCAACCCCGCCGAGGACGCCACCACCACGACGTCCCTGCAGGACAACGCCGACGCGTGGATCTTCTACATCATCGGCGTGATCGGCCTCGTGATCATCTTCTTCCCGTTCATCCCCGGGTTGCGTTCCATCCCGCGGTGGATCCCGGTGCACCGGCTGATCTGGCGCACCTACTACCGCGCGCACGGCAACGACCACCTGGTCTGAGACCGGGTGCGGTGGTCGTCAGTCTCCTGAGCTGAAGGCGGCGTCGAAGGCGGCGTCGGGGCGGTCGAAGGCGAGCCGGCGAACGAACCCGACCGCCTCGGCGGCGCCGACGAGGCGGTCCATGCCGGCGTCCTCCCACTCGACCGAGAACGGCCCGTCGTAGCCGATGGCGCTCAACGTGCGGAAGCAGTCCTCCCACGGCACGTCGCCGTGCCCGGTGGAGACGAAGTCCCAGCCGCGGCGCGGGTCGGCCCACGGCAGGTGCGACGAGAGCCGGCCGTTGCGGCCGTTGCCCACTCGCTTGCGGACGTCCTTGCAGTCGACGTGGTAGATCCGGTCCTGGAAGTCCCAGATGAACGCCGCCGGGTCGAGGTCCTGCCAGACCATGTGGCTGGGGTCCCAGTTCAACCCGAAGGCCGGGCGGTGGCCGATCGCCTCGAGGGTGCGCACCGTGGTCCAGTGGTCGTAGGCGATCTCGCTGGGGTGCACCTCGTGGGCGAACCGCACCCCCACCTCGTCGTAGACGTCGAGGATCGGGTTCCAGCGGTCGGCGAAGTCCTGGTAGCCGGCCTCGATGGTCTCGGCACTGACCGGCGGGAACATCGCGACGTACTTCCAGATGGCCGAGCCGGTGAAGCCGATGACCACGTCGACCCCGAGCTTCGCGGCGGCCCGGGCGGTGTCGGCCATCCGGGTCGCCGCCCGCTGGCGCACACCCTCGGGGTCGCCGTCACCCCAGACGGAGGCCGGGAGGATGTCCTTGTGGCGCTGGTCGATGGGGTCGTCGCAGACGGCCTGGCCCACGAGGTGGTTGGAGATGGCCCAGACCCCGAGCCCGTGCCGCTCGAGGATCTCGCGGCGCCCGGCGACGTAGTCGTCCTCGGCCAGCGCCCGGTCGACCTCGAAGTGGTCACCCCAACAGGCGATCTCGAGCCCGTCGTACCCCCAGGAGGCAGCGAGGCGGCAGACCTCCTCGAACGGCAGGTCGGCCCACTGGCCGGTGAAGAGGGTGATCGGTCGGGTCATGGTGTCGCGCTCCTGGGTCGTCGGGTCGGGGTCGTCGGGGGGCGTCTGGTGAAGTCGGGGTGGTCACGGCATCCGGGTCGCTGCGGCCACGCTCTCACGCCTGACGAGGTCGTCGGAGGTCTCTCGTCGAGCCACCGACTAGACTGCGCGACCACGTCCTTCGTGAATGTCGGGCGAGCCGGCCCCGAAGGTGCCGTCGGCCGCTGCAACGGCACCACGACGTCACCTCCGGGGCTGGCGCTCACCGGTACCGAACCGGCACGGCCGGGTCAGCCACGCAGGGCCGCCATCGCGTCGTAGCTGATCTTCGCGAACTCCAGGGACTGCCCCGGAGCAGCGGTGCCGCCGGGCGCGGTGTCCTGCTCGTACATGGGGTTGTGCGAGCCCTTGGCGCCGACGCGACGCAGGAACGTCGAGTAGTCGATGTCGCCCTGGCCGAACGGTGCCATGACGTAGCCGTTGGCCTGGGTGGTGTCCTTCTTGCCGTCCTTGGCGTGGAACAGCGGGTACCGCCTGGTCTGCTCGGCGACCAGGCCGGCCGGGTCGAAGATGGACTGCACCGTGGAGCCGTCGGGAGCCGTGTACGTGCGGTGCTTGTACTGGGCCACGTGCGCCCAGTAGATGTCCATCTCGAGGTACACGTGCTTCGGGTCGGTGTTGGCCAGGAAGTGCTCGAGGCGACGGATGCCGCTGCTGCGGGTCGGCCTGCCCAGCGCGTCCAGCGGCCCGCTGTCGAGCAGGAAGCTGTAGGCGATGTCGTGGTTGTGCGTGTAGAGCTTGAGCCCGTGGCTCGACGCCCGCTCGCCGAAGAAGTTCCAGCGCTCGGCGGCAGACTCCCAGTCGGCGACGTACGCGCTGCCGGTCGGGTCGTTCCCGGTGCCGATGTGGCCCATGCCCAGGATGTTGGCGATCTCGCAGGCCGCGTCGAACTGGGCGATCGTCGTCTCGGTGACGCTGCCCGGGATGCTGCCGTGGTTGCCCTCGGCCTCGAGGCCGTTGGCGTCGAGCCACGACCGCAGCAGGGTGGCGCCCTCGACGGTGTTGAGGTTGGCTCCGCCCTCGGAGTTGGAGTTCTGGGTGAAGCCGGCGAACTCGATCTGCCGGTAGCCGATGGTCGACAGCTCCGCGAGCACCTCCTTGAAGCCGGAGGCGAGGTCCGAGGTGAGCGGGTTGCGCGAGATGGCGTCGCGAACGGTGTAGAGGATGATCCCGCGACGCGGCGCGGGGATGAGGGTTCCGTTCGCGTTCCCGACCGGGCCGGCGAGCGCGCTGGGGGCGGTGACCGCGGCTGCGGCCGCCATCCCCGTGGTTGCCGCGAGGAACTGGCGGCGGTTGAGGCCGAGCTTGGTGACAAGTCTCGAGACGTTGACGTCGTTGTCCGTGTTCATGGTGCTCCTTCGTCACTGCAATGACAGGGGGGCGATCTCGACCGTCTCTCCCTTCTGCGTCCGTGGTGGTCGGCCACGAGTCGTGAATGTCGGTTCGGTGGGTGACGGCTCAGCCGCCGGTGGCGCCGTCCGTGGGGGCGGCGGGGATGGGGGTCCAGCACGACCGGTCGGCCGCGCTGAGCTCGACGGCGGCGAGCACCTCCTGCACGGCGAGACCGTCGGCGAACGACGGGGTGGGGTCGACCCCCCGGGCGATCGCGTCGATGAGGTCGGCCGCCTGGTGGGTGAAGCCGTGCTCGTAGCCGAGCCCGTGGCCGGCCGGCCACCAGTGCTCGACGTAGGGGTGCGTCGCCTCGGTGACGATCACCCGGGTGAACCCCGACTCGCGTGCCGGGGCCGAGGCGTCGTGCACCTGCAGCACGTTCATGTCCTCGAAGTCGAAGGCGATGCTGCCGCGAGAACCGTTGATCTCCAACCGGATCGAGTTCTTGCGACCGGTGGCGAAGCGGGTGGCCTCGAAGGTGGCGAGCGCCCCACCGCTCAGCCGGGCGATGAAGATCGCCGCGTCGTCGACGGTGACCGGGCCGCGACCGATGCCCACCTCGGCGGACAGGCCACGCGCAGCGCCGGGCAGCGGACGCTCCCTCACGAAGGTCTCCGTCGTCGCGCTGACGCCGGTGATCCGCTCGCCGGTGATGAAGTGGGCGAGGTCGATGATGTGGGCCCCGGTGTCGCCGAGGGCTCCAGAACCGGCGCGGTCCTTCTGCATCCGCCAGGTCAGCGGTGTCTCGGGGTCGACGAGCCAGTCCTGGAGGTACTGCGCCCGGACGTGCCGGATCTCTCCGACCCGACCCTCCTGCACGAGCTGGCGGGCCAGGGCGATCGCCGGCACGCGGCGGTAGGTGAAGCCCACCATCGAGCGGATGCCGTGGGCCCGCGCCCGCTCGGCGGCCGCGGCCATGGCGCGGGCCTCCTCGACGGTGTTGGCCAGCGGCTTCTCGCACAGCACGTGCTTGCCGGCCTCCAGCGCCGCGATCGCGATCTCCGCGTGGGTGTCGCCGGGGGTGCAGACGTCGACGAGGTCGACGTCGTCGCGGGCGATGAGCGCACGCCAGTCGGTCTCGACGTGCGCCCAGTCGAAGCGACGAGCCATGTCGGCGGCTGCCGTCGCGTCGCGCCCCGCGACGGCGGCGAGGTCCGGCACGAGCTGTGGGTCGAAGAAGCTGCGGGCGTTGCGCCAGCCCTGGGAGTGGGCGACGCCCATGAACGCGTAGCCGACCAGGCCGATGCCGAGCCGTCCCGAGGGGCGCACGGGCACGGCATCGGCAGCCGTGCGGGTCGAGGTGGTGTCGATGGCCATGAGGCACCTTCCGATGGGCCGACCGGGCCCGGTGGTGGGTGGGTCGTGCGCGCCGGCCGGTCGGGGCCGGCGAGCACGACGGGGTCCGGGAGGGTCAGCTCTCGAAGCCCAGCGGCATGAACTCGTCGACGTTGTCCTTGTTCACGACCGGGGCGTCGAGGACGACACGGCGCGGGACGCTCGGCTGGACGAGGTCGGACATGCCCTTGGACTGGCCGAGAAGACGTGCCAGGCGGATGCCGTCGGCGGCCTGGGTCGGCGGGTAGAGCACCGTGGCCTCCATCTTGCCCTCCTTGATCAGGCGCATCGCGTTGGCGGAGCCGGCTCCACCGATGAAGGCCATCTCGTGCCGGTTGGCGTTGTCCAGGGCCGCCTGGACGCCGACGCCCTGGTCGTCGTCGTGGTTCCACAGGACGTCGATCTTGGGCGCGGCCTGGAGCAGGTTCGACGCCTCCTTCTCACCGGACTCGACGGTGAACTGGGCGGCGACCCGGTTGTCGACGGTCTGGCCGCACGCCTTGAGCGCGTCGGCGTAGCCCTTGCTGCGGTCCTGGGTGAGCGGCAGCGAGTCGATGCCCGCGATCTCGGCGATCACCGGGTTGGTGATCTTCTTGTCGGCGATGATCTTGCAGGCGTAGGTGCCGGCGCTGACGCCCATGCCGTAGTTGTCGCCCAGCACGGTGGTGCGCGCGGCGAACGGTGACGAGAACTCCCGGTCGACGTTCACCACGATGATGCCGGCCTGCATGGCCTTGGTCGCGACCTCGGTGAGCGCGGCTCCGTCGGTCGGCAGGAGGACGATCGCGTCGACCTTGTCGTTGATGAAGGTCTCGATCTGGCTGATCTGCAGGCTCGGGTCGTTGGTGCCCTCGGCGGCCTTGAACTCGATGTCCGAGTACTTCTCGGCCTCCGCCTTGGCGGAGTTGTTGACGGCGGCGAGCCAGCCGTGGTCGGCCGCGGGGCCGGAGAAGCCGATGACGACCTTCTCGCCGGGGGCGTCGTTGTCGCTGACGGCGCCGGCGGGGGCGCTCGAGGCCGAGGCGGTGGTCTCGGGGGTGTTGCTCGTGCATCCCGCGGCCAGCAGGCCGAGGACCCCGGCGGCGGCGACGAGCCGGACCGGTCGAGACGTCGTGAGGGTGCGGAACATGGTGGTCTCCTTGCGAGGGGCGGTGCGATGGTGGTGAGGGCCGTGCAGTGGAACGGGTGCTGCGGTGGTGCCGGGAGGAGCTGGGTGCCGGGGCCGGGTGGCCCGAGGGGTCAGGGCGCGCGACGGCGCGCGGCGACGCGCTGCTGGAGGAGCACGGCGGCGACGATGATCACGCCCTTGGCCACGGCCTGGGTCGAGGTGTCGAGGTTGTTGAGGGTGAAGACGTTGGTGAGCGTGTTGAAGATCAGCACGCCGAGCACGGTGCCGACGATGGTGGCCCGACCGCCGCTGAGCAGGGTGCCG
>DASSQL010000396.1:0-2921 GCA_035702525.1 Ornithinibacter sp.
CCCAGGCGGTCGACAGGGCCGGCACGCCGAACATGCACGGCCCGCACTGGCCGGCCGACTCGCCGGCGGCGAAGGCGAGGTACGAGCCGACCACCGCCACCGGGCAGCGCTGCGGGTCGAGCACGTCGATGACGCCGGGCCCGACCGAGCCACCGAGCCGGGCCAGGTCGGCGCTCGACCAGGCCAGCCCGTGAGCCGTGGCCAGCGGGGCCAGCACCCCGCCCAGGCCGCCGATGACGACGTGCTGGGCGCCGGGGGCGGCCTCGGCCGCGTCGAGGAGGCCGGCGAGCGGCACCCCGGTCTCCGTCTCCAGCACCCCGGGGTGCTCGACGGCCCCGGTGAGTGTGACCAGCCGCGGCCCCGGCTCCTCGACCGTGCCGAAGGAGCGGAACCAGGCCGGTCCGTACGCGGCCACCTGGGCGACCCGCCACACGGTCTCGGCGTTGAGCACGACCGTGGGGCGCACGGCGCGACCGGCGGCGTCACGACCGCCGCGCACGAACGGCATCCGCTTGGTCATCGGCCGGGCCAGGCCGCCGTGCGCCAGCGAGATGAGCGAGGTCTCCTCGGAGGAGACGTAGCGCGCCGGGGCCTCGATGACGTCGAGCCCCGCGCGCTGCAACGTGGCGGCGGTCGCGGAGCCGCGGTGCGCGGCGTACCGCACGCTGCGGCTGCGGGCCGGGGTGACGAGCTCCGCGCCGCGCACGAGCTCGGCGAGGTGGTGCTCGACGACGTGACCGTCCTTGGCCGCGCCGATCTCGCCGTCGCAGGCGTTGACGATGACGGCGGCGCCCTCGTCCCGGGCGGCGCGCACCTTGACCGCGGTGCTGAAGGCGGCGCCACCACGGCCGGTGAGGCCGGCGGCGTCGAGCAGGTCGAGGATGTCGGTCATGACCACTCCTGGGTGAGCACGTCGGACCGACGTGCCGCGTCGGCGTGCCGGGTGGTGGCGCGCCACGCGAGGGCTCCGATGCCGACCAGCCCGCACGCGACCGTGACGGCCCGCAGCACCGCCTCGCCGGCCGTGCCCATGGCGAAGCCGTGCACGAGGGCGACCGGCCAGAGCAGGTACGCCGTGAGGTGCACCGGGCGCCAGAGCCGTTCGGGGATGCGGTGGCGCAGCCACGACGTCACCGTGACGGCGACGAGGAGGTCGACCGCGAGGGTGCCGAGCCCGACCCAGAGCGTCTGGTACGCGCTGGTGAACGGTACGACCGCGGAGATCGCGTCGATCGACACGTAGGTCTCGGCCACGGCGGTGGCGACGTGCACGCCGAGGAAGGCGACCATGCCGAGCGAGAGCCAGCGGTGCAGGCCCATCAGCACCGTGGCACGCTCGCCGTGGGGCGCGCGCCGACCGGAGGTCACCACGCCCAGCACGAGCACGGCGGTGAGCAGCGCGAGGCTGACCAGGCCGGTGGCCCGCGAGACGTACCAGAGCAGCGCGTTCACCGCCGTGCCTCCTCGGCCGGGTCGGGCCAGCCGGGCGTGTGCACGACGGAGCCGTCGACGCGTTCCAGCCGGGCCGGGATGCCGTGCGCGGTGAGCCACTCGGGCGCGTCGGCGCCGAGCACCACGGCGGCGGTGGAGGCGGCGTTCGCCTCGAGGGCGGTGGCCGCGACGCAGGTGACCTGGGCCCAGTGCGCGGGTGCGGTGCGTCCGGTCCGGGGGTCGACGATGTGGTGGTGGGCCTCGCCGTCGGCGCCCGGCCAGGTGCGCAGCCGGGTCGAGCTGGTCGCGATGCCCTGGCCGGGGCCCAGCACGACGACCTGGCGCGTCGGCCCGACGTGGCCGGCCGGGGCGTCCGGGCGCTCGACCGCGACCGACCAGCCGTCGAGAGGGCTGTCGCCGGAGAGGGCGATGTCCCCGCCGAGGTTCACGAGGAACCCCCCGGGCAGGTGGGCGGCCAGCCGGTCGGCGACGACGTCGGCGGCGTTCGCCTTCGCGCTGGCGCCGAGGTCGAGCAGGCAGCCGCGCGGCACGGTGAGCAGGCCGCTCGCATCGATCCTGACCGTGCGCCAGCCGGGCACGGGCGTTCCCGCACCGGTGGCCGTGCCGCTGGGGCCGCGTCGGGCGCGCACGACGTCGATGTCGGCGTCGTAGCCGCTCACCACCACGGCGGCGCCCACCGTGGGGTCGACCAGGCCGTGGGTGATCCGGGCCGCGTGCAGGGCGGCCCGCACCGCGCCGGCCAGCACCGGTGAGGCGTGCAGGTGGGCGGGGCCGTCGGCGGCCGCGGCCGCGAGCCGGCTGACCTCGGAGTCGGGGCGGAACCGGCTGGCTGCGAGGTCGAGGGCCTCGAGGTGGCGGCGCAGCAGGTCGGTCGCCGGCGCGAGGGCCCGCGGGTCGGTGGTGAGGAGGCGCACGGTGGTGCCGATGGCGCGGAACTCGGTGCCCACGGCATCCTCGGCCGACGTTGCTGACGCGGATTCCGTTGTGGTGCAACGGGTCCGGGCGCTCGTCAGGTTGGGGAGCGTCGGCAGGTCGGTGATGCCGGCCGGGGCCGTGCGGGTGCGGGTGACCGTGGTCATGGCGTCACGAGCCCGTGGTGGTCGACTGCGCCGCACCGCTGCCGGACGAGACCGAGCCCGAAGACGAGAACCCGTTGGCGGTGGTGCCCGAGGTGGTGGTGCCCGAGGTGGTGCTGCCCGAGGTGGTGGTGCCCGAGGTGGTGGTGCCTGAGGTGGTGGTGGACGTCGTCGCGGTGTCATCCGACGAGGAGTCGTCGTCGGAGGAGTCGTCCGATGACTCCTCGTCCGTGGTGGTGGACGTCGTTGCGGCGGACGACGTGGAGTCGTCGATGGTGGGGGACGTCGCGGCCGAGGTCGTGGTGCCGGAGGTCGCGCTCGCCGCGGTCGTCGTGGTGCGGTCGGCGGCGAGGTGCAGGGTGACCCCGCCGGCGACGACCGCGGCGGCCAGCA
>DASSQL010000397.1:0-2420 GCA_035702525.1 Ornithinibacter sp.
GTCGCCGACACCACCGACCTGCGCCTGGTCGGCGACGTCGCGCTGCGCGCCGGCCTGCCGATCTACGGCCTGGAGCCCAAGCGGGCCGACCTCGAGGCCCTGTTCTTCGAGCTCACCGAGGGCACCAACCGCAACGAGACGCCCGGGGGCGCGCCTCCCGAGGCGGATGCCGTGACCGGCCAGGAAGGAGCGAACCTGTGATCCCCGCGATCCGCAGCGAGTTCCGCAAGTTCTTCACCACCCGGATGTGGTGGGGCATGGCCATCGCGATCCTCGTGGCCGGTGGGGCCTTCGCCGCGCTGTTCACCTTCGTCGTGAACCAGGGCACCACCGGTGGGCCCGGCGGCCAGGCGATCATCGGCGACGACACGCAGGTCGCCAACACCGTCTACACGTCCGGCATCAGCGTCGGCTACCTGCTGCTGCTCACCATCGGCGTGATGTCGATCGGCTCGGAGTACCGCCACAAGACGATCAGCGCCACCTTCCTGGCCACCCCGAGGCGCACCCGAGCCATGCTGGCCAAGGTCGTCTCGCTCATCGGCATCGGCGCCGTCTACGGGCTGATCAGCCTGATCGGGTCGGTCGCGGTCGGCGCCGTGGGCCTGACCCTGATCGACCGCCCGCTCTTCCCCTCCTCGGCGGTCGTCCGCTCGCTCGCGCTCAGCCTGCTCGTCCTGGGCCTGTGGGCGCTCATCGGCCTCGGCATCGGCATCCTCATCCCCAACCAGGTGGCGGCCCTGCTCATCGGCATCGGCGTGGCCTGGATCGTCGAGCCGCTGCTCGGGCTGGCGCTGGGCGCCTGGGAGTTCGGGCGCGAGCACATCGTCGAGTTCATGCCGTCGCAGGCCACCAACGCGGTCGTGAACGGCATCTCGCAGAACCCCGATGCCGTGCGGCTCGAGTGGTGGGGCGGTGCCCTCGTGCTCGCGGCCTACGCCGTGGCACTCGCCGGGTTCGGCATCTGGCGCACCACCCGGGCCGACATCAGCTGACTCCCGGCCCCTGCGGGGCCGTTGGACGGACGTCGGCGACGGCGGCCGGTCCGCCGCGACCACGGCGGACCGGCCGCCGCAGCGTGCGCACCACTCACCGTGCAACGGTGTGCCGCCCCAGCAGCGGGGATAGGCTTGGCCGACAACCCCACGACTATCGACGAGCCGAGAAAGAGGCGCATCCTCCGTGGCCGAGCAGTCCCCGTCCAGCGACCCCCTGACCTCCTTCGGACCCAACGAGTGGCTGGTCGACGAGCTGTACGAGCAGTACACGAAGGACCGCAACAGCGTCGACCGCGCCTGGTGGGACTTCTTCAAGGACTACACCCCGGGTGAGGGCGCCCTGGGCCGTGACGCGGCCGCCGCCGCGAAGCGCGCGACCGACGCCACCCCGCCACCCCGGCCGACCAACGGCGCCGGCACCCAGGCAGCGGCCAAGGCCCCGACCCCCACCGCCGGCCCCGCGCCCGCGCCGGCCACCCGCCCGGCGGCTCCTGCTCCGGCGGCGGCGCCCGCACCGGCTCCGGCCCCGGCGGCCCCCGCCCCGGCCCCCGCCGCCAAGGAGGTGCCGAGCACCCGCCCGGAGCCCTCGGCCACCGTCACCCCGAAGCCGCGCGAGGCCGAGGCCCCGAAGGCGTCCGGCCCGCTCGGCGACGCGAGCCAGACCCCCATCCGCGGTGCCAGCGCACGCGTCGTCACCAACATGGAGTCCTCGCTGGAGGTGCCGACCGCCACCTCGGTGCGCGCGGTCCCCGCGAAGCTGCTCATCGACAACCGCATCGTCATCAACAACCACCTGGCGCGCAGCCGCGGCGGCAAGGTCAGCTTCACGCACATCATCGGGTTCGCGCTGGTCAAGGCCCTGGGCGTGATGCCCGAGATGAACAACGGCTTCGGGCACGACGAGCGGGGCAAGCCGGTGCTCGTCACGCCCGCCCACGTCAACCTCGGCCTGGCCATCGACCTCGCCAAGCCCGACGGCACCCGCCAGCTGCTGGTGCCCTCGATCAAGGCCGCCGAGGCGATGGACTTCGCCCACTTCTGGACCGCCTACGAGGAGATGGTCAAGAAGGCCCGCGGCGGCAAGCTGACCGTCGAGGACTTCCAGGGCACGTCGATCTCGCTCACCAACCCCGGCACCATCGGCACCGTGCACTCGGTGCCCCGGCTGATGCAGGGCCAGGGCACGATCATCGGCGTCGGGGCGCTCGAGTACCCCGCCGAGTGGCTCGGGGCCAGCCTGGAGACGCTCAACCGCAACGCGGTCAGCAAGATCCTCACGCTCACCAGCACCTACGACCACCGGATCATCCAGGGCGCGCAGTCCGGCGACTTCCTGCGGATGGTGCACTCGCTGCTGCTCGGCGAGCACGGCTTCTACGACGAGATCTTCGAGAGCCTGCGCATCCCGTACGAGCCGATCCG
>DASSQL010000398.1:0-2266 GCA_035702525.1 Ornithinibacter sp.
CGGCGTGGGCCTGTCCTCGCCGGCCGAGGCTCGGCTGCCGCGCACCTGGATCGCGATCCTGCGCGGCCACGTCACGGCATCCCTCGCGGCCACGACCGGCGTCGAGGATGCCGGTGACGTCACCGCCTACCTGCTCGCGGGCGCCGACGTCGTGATGACCGCGTCGGCCCTGCTGCGGCACGGGCTCGGGCACGCCGAGGTGCTGCTGACCGGGCTCGAGGGCTGGATGGCGCGGCACGGGTTCGCGTCGCTCGACGAGTTCCGCGGGCGGCTCGCGGTGCCGACCGGGGTCGACCAGACGGCCTACGAGCGCGCGGGGTACGTGGCCGCGCTCGAGCAGGCGCGGCACACCTACGGCGACGTGGTCGTGGCGGACCCGGCCCACTGACCGGGCGGACCGTCGGCACCCCGATCGGGTGGCGCCGCCGTCGTCACACCACGTGGAACTCGACGCGGTACACGAGGGTGCCGCCGTCGATCGGCCCGGAGTGGGCCGCCCGGGCGCGCAGGGCCTCGAGGTCGGTCTCGCCGGATGCCGCCACGTCGTCGTCGGTGACGGCCGAGAAGGGCATGACCTCGAGCGCATCGACCTCGATCACGACGCCGGCGGTCGGGTAGCGACCGCCGACCTTGACCTGCGGCCTGCTCCACCGCCGCACCGAGACGGTGACGTCGCCGCGGGCCACGGCGTCGCGCAGGTCACGGCTGAAGATCATCCGGACAGGTTAGAGCGGTGGCGGCGGGTCCCTCACCGACCGGACACGTCGTGCCGGCTGACAAGAGTCGGAGAATTCGGGCCATGGCCCCGGATTCTCGGACTGTCATCGGCTCGGCAACCATTGCGCCTTGTCGAGCAGCCGCGTGCGCTCGTCAGACGTGAGCGGCACCTCGAGCGTCGACAGCCAGTCGTCGAGCTCGCCCCCGAGCAGGGGTCGGTGCTCGGTCGGCTGCCCCGGGCGCCGGATCGTGAGCGAGTCGTGGGTCACCGTGACGTGCCGGCCGGCCAGGTGCCTGCCGACCATCAGGCCGGTGGTGAAGTGCGAGCCGGGGTAGGTGCTCGTGAAGTGGTGACCCATGACGACGTCGACCGGCCGGACCTCGAGCTCGTCGGTGGTGTGGGCGACCTCCCAGCCTCCGTCGCGGTGCCGGTGCAGTGCCCAGGCGCCGGCCTCGGTGCGGCGCACGCGGTACCGCCACCCCGGGGGGTGGTCGTCCTCGGAGCCGTCGACCAGCGGTAGGGGCCGCAGGAGGCTGAGCCCGAAGCCGGGGTCGCAGAGCAGCCGCTCACCGTCGAGCACCACCTCGACCACCATGTGCGTGCGCCCCTGCTGGCCGCCGGTGGCCGGGTCGCCGACCCTGCCGAGGTGCCGCCGCACCCGGTAGCCGAGCCGTTCCAGGGCCGCCGCGAGGATCGTGCTGTGCTCGAAGCAGTAGCCACCGCGGCCACGCCCGACGAACTTCTCCTGCACGGCATCCAGTGAGACGCCCGGGTGCTGACCCAGCAGCACGTCGATGTTGTCGAACGTGAACGCACGCACGTGCGCCTCGTGCAGCCCCGCGAGCGCCTCGCGGCTCGGCTCACGCGCAGGGACGCCCAGGCGACCCAGGTAGCCGGTGAGGTCGAGCGCGTCGACCTGCCAGTCGTCGATCGGCATGCGAGGAGTCAAGCGCACCGCCATCCACCTTGTCTCCAGTCGGACCCCGGGGACACGATGACCTGCGTGGACGCGCCTGCCTTCCGGATCTGGCCACCGGTGGCCCTGGGCGTGCCGCTGGCCGCCGGGCTCGTGCTCACCGCCACCGCAGGTGACCCCGTCTCGGTCGCCGGGCCGGTCGCGCGCTGGGTGGGTTGGGCCCTGGTCGTCGCGTTCGTGCTGTGGAACGGGTGGACCCTGTGGGTCATGGCGCACCACGGCACCGGCATCCTGCCGGGCGCGACGACGGTGCTGGTGCTCCGGTCTGGGCCGTTCTCGATCAGCCGGAACCCCCTCTACGTGGGCCTGGTCGCCCTGGACGTCGCGATCGCGCTGCTCGCCCCGTCGTCCTGGGCGCTGGCGTTCGTGCCGCTCGGCGTGGTCGCCCTGTCCTGGGGAGCGATCCGGCCGGAGGAGCGCTACCTGTCGGGCAAGTTCGGCCCCGACTACGAGGACTACCGGTCGCGGGTGCGCCGCTGGCTCTGAGTGGCGCCCAGCCCTAGCCGAGCACCTCGTCGACGTAGCACCAGCGCCACGCCTCGCCCGGCTCGATGCTGCGCATCACCGGGTGG
>DASSQL010000399.1:0-2201 GCA_035702525.1 Ornithinibacter sp.
CCCGGGCGCACCATCTCGCTGTCGTTCCTCCCCCTCGCGGTCCTGGTCTGGGGCGGGTTGCGCCTGCCGATCCCGCTGGCCGCGCTGCAGGGCACGACCACCGCCCTGGTCACCCTCGGCCTGGTCGTGGCCACCGACGGCAGCCCGTTCGGTGACGTCGACGACGTCGCGGGCCAGGTGCTCACGCTCGAGGCGTTCATGATGCTCGCCACCCTGCTCAGCCTGGTGCTCTCGACCGTGCAGTGGGAGCGCGACATGCTCGTCACGGATGCCGCGTCCGCCGGGCTGCGCTCCCGCCGCCAGGCCGAGGACCTGCGGGTGATCACCGAGACCATCCCGGACGCCCTGATCGTCATGGACCGCGAAGGCAAGGTGCTGCTGCACAACCACGCGGCCCGCCGCTGGCTCGCGGCCACCGGGGAGTCCGGCGAGGAGCTCGACGCGCTGGCCTCGCCGCCGCGCCGCCGCCGTGACGGCCGGGTGCTGCCCAAGCGGGAGCGCCCCTCCCGCCGGGCCCTCGACGGCGAGACCGTGCGCGGCCTGGTCGTCGAGGCCGACGACCTCGGCACCGGCCAGCCCCGGTTGGTCTCGGTCGACGCGGTGCCGCTGCTCGACACCGTCACCAACCAGCCGGACCGGGCGCTGCTCGTGCTGCGCGACGTCACCGACGAGAACCGCAGGCTCGACGACGTCGAGGCCGCCCACGCCCGCACCGAGCGGCTGATCGCCGACGCCCCGCACGGCGTCGCCGTGCTCGACATGCGCGGCCGCATCCTGCAGGTCAACTCCTCGCTCGCCAGCCTCACCGGCCGCACCGTCGACGCCCTCGTCGGGCACAGCTTCGACGACCTCGCCCCCGACAACCGCGAGGAGATCTACGAGCACCTCCACCGGGCCGTCGCGGTGCCCGGGTCGCGGATCGTGGGCGAGTGGACCATCCCCGCCCCGGGCCGCGAGGACGTGCACGTCGCCCTGACCAGCCGGGTCATCTCGTCGCAGGACGCCGAGGACGACGTCATCCTGGTCAACGTGGTCGACCTGTCCGAGCGGCGCCGCTACGAGCAACGGCTGGCCCACCTCGCCGACCACGACGTGCTCACCGGGCTGCCGAACCGGCGCCGCTTCGACGCCGCCCTCGCCGAGCACCTCGACCTGTGCGCCCGCTCCGGCCCGCGCGGCGCCCTGCTGCTGCTCGACCTCGACCACTTCAAGGAGGTCAACGACACCCGGGGCCACGACGCCGGTGACGAGCTCATCGTGTCGACCGCGGCAGTGCTGCGCGGCTCGCTGCGCGACACCGACCTCGTCGCCCGGCTCGGGGGCGACGAGTTCGCCATCCTGCTGCCCACCGCCGACCGCGAGGGAGCCGAGAAGGTCGCCGACGCCGTCGTCGAGCGGGTGCGCGCCAACAGCCGCACCCTCGAGGGCGTCAACCGCCGGGTCACCGCCAGCATCGGCGTGGTCACCTTCGCCGGCGCCCACGAGCGGGCCGAGGACGTGCTGGCCCTGGCCGACATGCTCATGTACGACGCCAAGGATGCCGGGCGCGACCGGTTCACCGTGCTCGACGACAGCACGTCGGTGCAGCCCCGGTCCGGCGCCCGGATGGAGTGGAAGGCCCGGATCGAGGCCGCCCTCGAGAACGACGACTTCGAGCTCTACCTCCAGCCGCTGCTGCACCTCGACACCGGTCGGGTCACGAGCGCCGAGGCCCTGATCCGCCTGGTCGACCGCGACGTGCCGGTGTCACCGGGCGCGTTCATCGGGGTCGCCGAGCGGGCCGGGCTGGCCCCCGCCGTCGACGACTGGGTCGTGCGGCACGGCGTCGAGCTGCTCCGCCGGCTGGTCGAGGTCGACCCCGCGATGCGCCTGGCGGTGAACCTGTCCGCCCACTCGATCGGCGACCCGGCCATCGCGCTGACCCTCGAGCGCACCCTGCGCGAGCAGGGCGTCGACCCGAGCCGCCTCACGGTCGAGGTCACCGAGACCGCCGCCGTGGCCGACGTCGAGGCGGCCCGCCGCTTCGCCGAGCCGCTGCGCGCGCTCGGCGTGGAGTTCGCCCTCGACGACTTCGGCGCCGGGTACGGCTCCTTCTACTACCTCAAGCACCTCAGCTTCGACACGATCAAGATCGACGGCGAGTTCGTCAAGGGCGCCGCCGACTCGGCCGTCGACCGCGCCATCCTGCGGTCGGTCATCGG
>DASSQL010000400.1:0-3898 GCA_035702525.1 Ornithinibacter sp.
CGCCCAGCCCGGCGACGAGGTCGTCGACGGCTTCGGGGGCGACGTCGAGCACGACGAGCTTCTGGTGGGGGGTGAGGCGCACCCGGTCGGTGCCGGCTGCGGCCATCAGGTCGGCGAGCCCGGTGAGCACGTCGCCGCTGATCCGCCCGACGGTCGGGGCTGCGCCGACGTAGTGCCGGCCGTCCTTCTGCAGGTGCACGCCGACGTGGTCGCCGGGCCCGTTCGGGGCTGCCGGGGGAGGCCCGTCGGGCAGCGGGTGGCCGAGGTACTCGGCCTCGAGCACCTCGCGGAACTTCGCGGGGCCCCACTCGGCCATCAGGAACTTCAGGCGGGCCTTGGTGCGCATCCGGCGGTAGCCGTAGTCGCGGAAGATCGAGATGACGCCGAGCCACACGTCGGCGGCCTGGTCGGGGGCGACGAAGACGCCGATCCGCTCGGCCAGGCGCGGGGCGGTGGACAGGCCGCCGCCGACCCAGAGGTCGTAGCCGACGCCGAGCTCGGGGTGCACGACGCCCACCAGCGAGATGTCGTTGATCTCGTGCACGACGTCGAGGCTGGGGTGACCCGTGATCGCCGACTTGAACTTGCGCGGCAGGTTGGCCAGCTCGGGGTCGCCGACGAAGCGGCTGGTGATCTCGTCGATGAGGGGGGTCGGGTCGAGCAGCTCGTCGGCCGCGATGCCGGCCAGCGGGCTGCCGAGCACGACGCGTGGGGTGTCGCCGCACGCCTCGGTGGTCTGCAGGCCGACCGCCTCGAGCCGGCGCCAGATCTCGGGCACGTCCTCGACGCGGATCCAGTGGTACTGGATGTTCTGCCGGTCGCTGATGTCGGCGGTGCCGCGGGCGAAGTCGTGGCTGAGGTCGGCGAGCACGCGCAGCTGGGCCAGGGTCAGGGCGCCACCGTCGAGCCGCACGCGGAGCATGAAGTACTCGTCGGAGAGCTCGGTGTCGTCGAGCTGCGCGGTGCGGCCGCCGTCGATGCCGGGTTTGCGCTGGGTGTACAGCCCCCACCAGCGGAACCGGCCGCTGAGGTCCTGCGGCGGGATGGAGGCGAACCCCTCCTTGCTGTAGACCTGCTCGATCCGCTCGCGGACGTTGAGGCCGCCGTCCTCCTGCTTCCACACCTCGTTGGCATTGAGCGGCTCGCGTCCGTCGACGGCCCACTGACCGTTGGAGCGCCCGGCCCGGGGCGGGCGCAGGGCCCGCCCGGTCGAGGTCTCGGTCGGCTGAGTGGTCATCGGGGTCCCCACGGCAGGTCGGATGTTGACTTATCCAATGTATAACTCGCCATTATCTTCTGACGCTCGGTCCACGATGCGGGCCGAACTCCTACCCGTTCGGTGGGAGGTCGCGGACGGGCTGTCCTGCGGTCGTGGACCTGCGTATCATCGAACACGTGTTCGACTCCAGTGCGCCCGGCGGGCCTCCGCTGCGCACCGGCACCCCGGGTTCACCCGCCGGCCGGCGGTCGGCGTCCGGGGCGAGCGGGGCGGGCGGGCCCCCCGGGTGGCCGCCCGGGGTGCCGCCCCCCGGTGAGCGCGGCTGGGACCACCGGGCCAGTGCCTGGCTGCTCGACCACTGCCCGCCCGACTACCGGCTCTACCCGGCCTGGCGACGGCATCCGATCGCCCTGGCCTGGTTCACCGTGCGCCACCTCGACGCCCAGCTCGACGCGATGCGCTCGGCCTACCGCGAGGTGCGCGTCGACCTGGTCGACGACATCGGCCCCGAGGGTGTCGCCCAGGTGCTCGCCGACCTCGAGTGCGAGGGCGTGCGGCTGCTCTCCGCGCGCCGGGCGGCCGGGTTGCTGCTCGACGCCCTGCGCGGCCTCGACTTCGTACCGAAGCTCTGACCGGCGAGTTCACACACCTGACCCCTACCTCGGCCGGACGACGAGGGCGCAGAATGGAAGTGCACGGGGGCCCTGCAGCCACCGGCTCCCGGCAGGGAGCAGTCATGACACACCCACGAGCCACAGCCTCACTGGCCGCCCTCGTCGCCACCGTCGCGGTCGGACTGGCACTGCCCGGCGTGGCGAGCGCCGATCCCGCGACACCCGGCACCTATCCCACGGCATCCTCCGCGACCCGCGCGCAAGGGCGCTTCTTCGACACCTGTACCGCACCGCCGCTCACGGCCCTCACCGTGTGGCGGGGGACCTCTCCGTACACCGGTGTCAACATCTACGTCGGCGGCCGGAACCGCGGCTGCGCCCAGCCCGAGCTGACGGCCGACTGGGTGCGCGCCGCCTCGACGGCGGGGTGGTCGTTGGTCCCGACCTACGTCGGCGACCAGCCCTTCTGCACCTTCAGCAGCAAGCCCTTCCGCTACGCGGCCAGTGCGGCGTCGGCGCGGGGGAGCGCCGACGGAGCCGACGCCGTCGCCGCCGCCCGCGGGCTGGGGCTCCTGCCTGGCAGTGCGCTCTACGCCGACGTCGAGCACTACGACCGCACCAGTGCCTCCTGCGTCAGCGCCGTGCGCACGTACGTCTCGGAGTGGACCCGGGCCGTGCACCGCAGCGGCTACCTCGGCGGCGTCTACGTCCACCAGGACTCCGGTCTTCGCGACCTGGCCGGCAGCTACTTCTCCACCTCGCTGGCGCGACCGGATGCCGTCTGGATGGCGCGGTGGGACGACCTCGCCACGCTGACCGGGTGGCCCACGGCGGCCGACACGCGGTGGGCGGAGTGGCAGCGTGCCAAGCAGTACCGCGGCGACCACGTCGAGACCTGGGGCGGCGTGTCGCTCACCGTCGACAGCGACGTCATCAAGGGACCGGTCGCGACGGTCGCCAAGTCGTACCGCGTCACGAGCAGCACCGAGCTCAACGTGCGCAGCGGGCCGACCACCACCGCTTCGATACTCGGCCACCTCCCCGGGGGCAGCGCGGTGGCGGTCATCTGTCAGGCCCGAGGTCAGAAGATCGGTGTGACGTCGGTGTGGGACCGCATCAGCAGCGGTGGCTACGTGAGCGACGCCTACGTCTCGACCCCGTCCTCGACGGGCTTCAGCAGCACCCTCCCGCGCTGTTCGTACCCCGGCCAGGTCACCAGCACCACCTCCGTCAACACGCGGTCGGGTCCGGGCACCACGTACACCAACCTCAACCAGCCGCTGCACGGCGGCGCCCTGGCGTACGTGGCCTGCCAGAAGTCGGGCTCGCTCGTGAACACGACCCGGGTGTGGAACCAGCTGGTGGACGGTCGCTGGGTCAGCGACTACTACGTCTCCAACCGGTCGAACACCACGTACAGCTCCCCCGTGCCTCGATGCCCGTGAGCGGTCGCCGGCAGGGTCGCGCGGGCCACCGCACTCGGGGCCTGCGTGAGCCCGGCCCCACGGGTGATCGGGTGCGGATCGGGTGCGATGGGGTGAGGGTTGGGTGAGCGTCCGGTGAGGGTCCGGTGGAGGTCGCGTGGAGACCACCGGCTCGGTGCCGGGCGCGACCAGCCGAGCGCCTAGACTCGGATGGTTTCGTACGCCGCACACGACCAGGGAGGTAGGCACCGGTGAGCCTGCTCGAGCGCATCGACGGACCCGACGACCTCCGGTCCCTGCGCCCGGACCAGATCCCGGCCCTTGCCGAGGAGATCCGCACCTTCCTCGTCGACGAGGTCTCGCGCACCGGGGGCCACCTCGGGCCCAACCTCGGCGTCGTCGAGCTCACCATCGCCATCCATCGCGTCTTCAGCTCGCCGCACGACACCGTGGTGTTCGACACGGGCCACCAGTCCTACGTGCACAAGCTGCTCACCGGCCGGCACGACTTCACCGGGCTGCGCACCCAGGGCGGTCTGTCCGGCTACCCGAGCCGCGCCGAGTCCGAGCACGACGTCGTCGAGAACTCGCACGCGTCGGCCTCGCTGTCCTGGGCGGCCGGCATCGCCACCGGGCGCGTC
>DASSQL010000401.1:0-8753 GCA_035702525.1 Ornithinibacter sp.
CCTCGTCACTGCGCAAGGTCAACAGGAGGCCGAGACTGCGGTCAGGCGGCCCGGCGAGGAGGTAGGTGAGCACGTCGAGCGAGGGCTCGTCGGCCCACTGCACGTCGTCGACGACGAGCACGACCGCGCGATCGCGGCAGATCCGGTCGAGCCAGGCATCGACGGCAACCGGTGCGCCGCCACGGTGGACCACGTCGTCGAGGTCCGGGGCAGGCACACCCTCCGGCAGCCGGCGAACAGCCGTGCGCAGCGGCATCAGTGGGACCGTCGTGGCGCCCATCGGGAGACAGACGCCACTCATGACGAGCAACCCCGCGTCGGCGGCGCCGTCAGCGCAGACGTGACGGACGAGCCGCGTCTTGCCGATGCCTGCGTCACCGCTGACGAGCAGTGCGGCCATCTGCCCATCACGGGCGCCCCGAAGTATCGACCGGACCCGTTCACGCTCCTGGGCCCGACCCACGAAGGCGGCCGACCCCGCCGCATCCGCGATGGCCACGTCCGGCAGTCTGGCACGCCCGCGGCCACGCGGGAATGGCCGATCTGAGGGGGTCCCCAGGCTTTCTGAGGGGGAGGACCCGATGTGGGTGAGGGCGTGCACGCCGGACCGTGGAGGTGTCGGAACACCCCACAGCCCATCAGGAGATCGACATGTTCCAGCAGCACCACGACCAGAAGCGTCATCAGCCCGTTAGCGGACTGGCAGTCGCCTCAACCGCTCTCATCACGCTCATCGCAGTCGGCACCGGTGCCGTGCCCGCCGCGGCTCGCCCCGACGCCGGAGCCCCCATCGCGCGTGTCGGCCACGCCGGAGGGTGCGTCCTCGAACGCGTCGTAACCCAGTACGTCTGCGGCGACAACAACACCGGAAACGGGGTGCCGGCACCTGCATGGGTCCCCGAGCGGTGAGCCGACCCGGCACCGCCACGGTGGCCCCGAACCCGAGGGGGTCGGGGTGAGTGCGGCTTACAGCAAATGCGTGCACGTCGCTCGAGACACGGTGAATGTTGTGTCAGCGAGGAGCCGGGCTCAGGAGGCTCACCGTCCTAGGTTGGGCACATGGCCGTGAGCGGAAGCCGCAGGGCTCGCGCCGCCATGCGGCGCCAACGCCGCATGGCACAGGTCGCTCACGACCTGACCGACGCGCATTGGGCTGCTCTCCAGCATGCCTGGGGAGGGTGCGCGTACTGCGGCGCCACGGATCGGCCGCTTCAGCGCGACTGCGTTCTGCCCATCTCGCGCGGCGGTCGCTACACGCTCGCGAACGTGGTGCCCGCCTGTCGCTCATGCAACACCAGCAAGTGCAACGACGAGGTCACCGCCTGGCTGCGGCGCAAACGGTTGGATGAGCGCGCGTTCCTACTTCGTCACGCCGAGATCGCTGGCGCTCTCGCGGTTCCAGCTTGACGCCCTGACGCGGCGATGAGACGCACCTGTTCTCTCGTTCCATGGGAGTCCGTTGTCGGTGGTCGTTGGGTGTCTGGGGTGGGGCGCGGGAAATCTGGTGGACAGCCCTGTCGGGTGAGAGGAGTCTTCAGGAAGCGCCGTGGACCTCGTGGCGTGGCTATCCCGCCAAGAAAGGTCTACCCATGGTGTTTCCCCGCCTCGCCGCCCTGCTTGCCGTCACCGCTTGCTCCGTCGTGGCCGCAAGCGGCGCTGCGGCGAGCGCGCCGGACCGTGTCGTCCTTGCGTCGAACGAGACTGTCGAGTTCACCGTCGACTGCGGCGGCTTCGAGGCGCATGTGTCTGGCCAACTCTCCAACCGCTTCACGCTCTTCCTGGACTCGGAGGGCACCGTCACGCGTGCCACCCAGTTCATCTCGGCCCCGCGCGACGTGTGGACCAACACGGAAACCGGAGCCTCCATCGTGGTGCGCGGTCACTTCGTGCAAGTCCTCAATCGCATCCCCGGGACCGATGAGTTCGACCGCACGGTGACCGGCTTCCGTTACATGGTCAATGAGCCGGGGAAAGGCGTGACCATCAAGGATGCGGGCAGGATCGTCTACGAGAACTTGGACGAGACTTCCTGGCGCGACCTTGCCGGACGCCACGACTTCGCCGACGGAGCATTGATCGAACCGACCCTCTGCGCCGCTCTCGCCTGACCGCCGCAACGTCCATGGCAGAGGGGCGCCCCAACTGTGGCGCCGCCGAGCTGCCAGGATCGCCGTCGATTGATGGGTGGACAGGCGGCGATAGGACGCAGCACCGATCTGGTCATGCCGCGGAGCAAGCATCACTTCTCTCGGTGGTTCTGGCGTCGGCGTGGCGGTGAGCATGAATGGCAGGACCACGACGAGCCGGGCCGGGATGGAGAGGGCTGGAGCGGTGGCGCCCCGAACTCAGGCCAACTGGTCCCAGAAGCGGCGGACCTGGAGGGCCACGGCCTCCGGCTGCTCCAGTGGGACCAGGGTGCGGGCCGCCGCGACCGTCACGGCCCTGGCGTCGGGTGCGAGTGCGGCGGCCGCCTCGGCGTCCTCGGGGCTCCAGTCGCCGCGGTCGTCGGACGCGACGAAGAGGCTCGGCGCGGTGAGGTCCGCGAGCTCGGCGGTGACGTCGACCCTGTTGAGGATGAACGACCGAAGGGCCATGGCCATGCTGCGGCGGGTGGGGCGCGCCAGCGACTCCAGCACGGTCCGGCGGATCGGTTCGGTGGCTGCCGACTCGTCGGTGAGCATCGCGGCGAGGATCGCCGAGCGCACGGGCCCCACGGGTCCCGCGGCCCGGAGGATCGGGAGCAGGAGGCGGATCTGCCGGCGCAGCGGCGCGGGAATCGGCTGGGTTGGCGCACTGATGGCCACCAAGCTGCGGAGTCGACCGGGTCGCGCCGCCAGCTTGTATCCCACGTGTCCTCCGAACGCGTTGCCGACCCAGTCGACGGGCCCGTCGACGCCGAGCCCGTCGAGCAGGTCGCCGGCGGCGTCGGCGGCCCCGGCGATGTCACTGACGTGGGGCAGGGCCTCGCTCAGCCCCAGGCCGGGTGGGTCGACCAGGAGGTACCGGCGGCCGGTGGGCAACAACGGCACGATCGGGTCCCAGGTGTGGCTGTCGACGAACATCGACGGCCACAGGACGGTAGCGGCGCCGTCGCCGATCGCGCGCACGTGGAGCCGGCCGAGCCGGGTGGGGACGACGGTGGGTGTGCCACTCGGTGCGTGGCCGGCGCTCGAGGTGACACGGTTGCGGTGGTTCATCAGACCGTCCTCCGGGAAATATTCGCGTCAGTTCTACTCACATGGAATATTGACGTTAACATTCATGTCATGAAATCCACAACCTCGCGCCCCTACCGGATGACCGCGCGGGCGGAGGCTGCCGCGCGTACGGGCGAACGGATCATCGACGCGATGCTCGCGCGGTACGCCGAGGTGCCCTACGACCGCATCCGGCTCGAGGACGTCGCGGCGGACGCCGAGGTCACGGTGCAGACCGTGATCCGGCGGTTCGGCAGCAAGGACGCGTTGCTGGCGGCCACCGTCGAGCGCGAGCTCACCCGCCTCGCGGCCGACCGGGCGGCCGCACTGGGTGAGAGCCCGCAGCACACGGTGCACTCGCTCGTCGGTTACTACGAGGACCACGGCGCCCTGATCCTCAAGCTCTACGCCGAGGCGGGCCAGGCGGCGGGCGTTCCCGAGCTCGCCGCCCGGGGGCGCCAGTACCACGTGGGCTGGTGCCGCGAGGCGTTCGCCGAGGCCCTCGGCGACGGTCTCGACCAGCCGACCCGAGAGCGACGGATGGCGCAGGTCGTCGCCATCTGCGACGCCACGACCTGGCGCATCCTGCGGTCCGACGGCCGCCTCTCACCCGCACAGACCGAGGTGGCTCTTCTGGAGATGCTGCTGCCGCTGCTGCCGACGCGGAGCCGGTAACGGGCCCGCCCTCTCGAAAGGCAGCCCTGCGCAGGTCAGAGCCCCGGCGTGGTGGCGGCGACCTTCTCCCGCACCACCGACGGGCTCGTGGGGGAGCTGACCTCCGTCACGTAAGGTCAACTCCGCCGGAGCGCGGGTGAGAAGCTCTCAGCCGTGTCCTGCGATCTGTGCGGCCAAGGCGGCTCGGGATGACACTCCGAGTTTCGTGAACGCCTTGGACAGGTGGGACTCGACGGTCTTCTCGCTGAGGAAGAGCCGCGTGGCGATCTCCCGGTTGCTCAGGCCGCGGGCGACGAGCTCCGCGATCTCTCGCTCGCGTCCGCTCAAGGCGCCGACGCCGGTGGCGCCGGATCCGCGAACACCACCTCGGCCGATCCGACGGCCCAGCCGCCTCAGCTCGCGGGTCGCCTCCTCGGCCGTTCGCCGGGCGCCACCAGCGGCGGCGAGACCGTGCGCCTCGGTCAGGTGCCACACGGCACGCTCCCGGTCCTCTGCCGCCACGGCGCGAGCTGCCAGCAGGTGTGCCTCTGCGGCATCGAGACCGGCGTGGATGGCCCGTGCGTGACCCACGGCCGAGAGGGCGAGCTGGCGTGCGGTGGCGAGGTCATCGCGCGCCAGCGCCACGTGGGCACCGGCGCGCTCCGCGCCGGCCAGGGCACCCTTCAGCCCCGAGGCCGAGGCCAGAGCGAAGGCTCGGTCCGCGGCTCGCTGCGCACCCTCGATGTCGCCAAGTGCCAGTTCGGCGGCGACAAGGCGGGGTGACCAGCGACAGACCCACCCGGGTTCCACGTCATAGGCGGCCAGGAGCGGCCGCGCGTGCTCGGGGTCGCCCGCCGCGAGCAGCACCGAACCGAGGACCGCGTTGCCGACCGTCACCAGCGCCGACACGTCCAGGTCCACGGCCAGGGCCACGCTCTCGCTGGCCGCCGACAGCGCTTCGTCGAGGTCGCCTCGGTCGAGCAGCACCCAGGCCCGCATCCACAGGGCCCACTGCAGGGACTGGTCGTTGCGGGTCAACCGGGCGGCGAGCTCGGCGCGACCTGCGGCGTCGGTGGCATCCTCGATCCGGCCGAGCAGGCCCAGGGACAGCGCCTCGGCGATCAGCATGGGGGTGGCACCGGCGAGGTTGCCCGGCGCTTGTGCCGCCGCCGAGCCCCGCTGGGCGACCGCGAGGGCGTCCTCGAGTCGCTCGATCGAGACCAGGGCCCAGGGGATGGCGTTGAGCAGCTCTGCCCGAGCCGCCAGCTCGGCGTCCGTCGCCCGGAGGGTGGCGCGGATGGCGGCGTCTCCTGCAGCATCCGCCTCGGCCGTCAGACCGGTGAACCGGTACCCGATCGAGACCAGAGCGGCGGCCACGCCACGCACAATCGGGTCGGCCGTGTCGTCGTCGTGGGCCAGCCGTGCCCACTGGTCCAGGTCGGTGTAGTCGCCGCGTTCGTAGGCCGAGAGGGCGAGCGCCACGGTCAGTTCGGCCGTGGCCGGCCCGGTGCTCTCCTCGAACGCTCGGCTCAGCCGCCGCTGCGATGCCTGGTGTCGACCCAGCAGGCGTTCGACGGCCGCGGCGGCGAAGGTGAGTCGTGCCCGGTCCGTCTCGTCTCCTGACCCGAAGGCCAGCCCTTCCTCGGCCACGCTGAGTGCTTCGGTAAGGCGCCCTGACTGGACGAGCACTTCGGCCAGGTCGCTGAATGGCCCGTAGCCGGTGGGTGGGGCCACTCGCTTGGCGGCGAGCAGCCAGTCGGCGGCGATCGAGGGCGCAGACGGACCGACTCCAATCGCGGCCGCGCGCAGCAGCGCCGCCGCGCCGCGGTCCCCCGGCGCGGCTGCGTGGACCAGGTGCCTGGCCCGGCTGGCCAACGGGCTCCCGGCTTCCGCGAGCACCGCGGCCGCACGGCCATGAAGGGCCAGTCGCCTCGCCGCCGACTGACCCTCATAGACCGCGCTGCGGACCACCGGGTGCCTGAAGCCGAACTCACGCAGCAGGTCGCTCTCCCGGACGATCCGCCGCTCCACCAGCTCATCGACGGCGACGAGCGCGGCGCCGAGATCCAGGTCGGCGGTCCGGCACGCGATGTCGATGTCGAACGGGTCGCCGACCACGGCGCCTGCCTCGACCAGCGCGCGCGCGGTGTCGCTGAGGCGGCCCAGATCGGCCGTCACCGCAGCGAGGATCCCCGCGGGGACCCCGTCCGCGGGATCGGACCTGGACAGCTCCTCGAGGAACATCGGGTTGCCTCCGGAGACCTCGTACAGCCGACCCCGCTCGGCCTCGGTCGCCTCGACCCCCACCAGGGTGTCGGCGTCCGTCCTGGACAGCGGTCCCAGGTCGATCACGGTGCAGTTGACCCCAGCGGAGCGAGCCGCCCCGACCAGCGAGTCGGCGACGCTGCCGGGGCGCAGGCCGAGGACCAGGGCGTGCGACGTGTCGGGTGGTCGTCGCACCAGCCCGGTGAGGAGCTCGAGGGACAGCGGATCGGCCCAGTGCACGTCGTCCAGGACAAAGACGAGGCGTCGGCGTCGAGCGAGCTCGTCGGCGAGGTCGCGGTACAGGTCCCAGCGTGTCAGGGCGAGCCCGTCGGCCGACGGGCCGAGCCGCGGCATGGCGTCACGAAGCAGAGCGAGCGGCGCGTCGCTCTCCAGCTCCGTCGCCCGGCCGAGCACCGGATCCAGCCGTCGTGCCCGCGCCCGGTCGACAAGCAGGGCGAGCAGCCGGGTCTTGCCGATACCGGCTTCACCCCGGATGACGACGAGCCGGCGGCCACCGCGAGCAACGGCGTCGAGGACCCCTTCGAGCTGGGCGATCTCCTCGGCTCGGCCCACGATCTGCACCTCGAGAGCATCGCACCCCCGGCTGCGGGGGACAGGGGATTCCCCGATGTTGCAGCGAGCCGGCGCTGCGAGCGTCGTACCACCGCACCAACCCACCACCTGGAGGTCATCATGACCAGCACCACCGCCCCCGCCCACGAGCTCGCCTCGGTCCGGGCCCGCAATGAGTCCACCTGGCGCGCCTCCGCAGTCGCCCTGTACGACGGCGACATCGACGCCTTCCTGTCGTACTGGTCGTCCGAGCCGCGCTACTCGGTGGCCTACCCCGTCGACGGCTTTCCGCCGGTCGTTGTGGGCCATGAGCAGTTCCGCGCCCTGTTCGGCGGGCTCGCTGCCGCGGCGGAACGGATCGAGGTCACCAACGTCCGATTCCACCAGACCGACGACCCCGACGTGGTGTTTGTCGAGGAGCACATGACCGCCGACCTGCACGGCGGCGGCCACTACGAGAACGACCTCGTCATCCGCGTCACCTTCCGCGACGGACTCATCGACGACATGTTCGAGTACTACGGACAGGTCGCCCACCAGAACCTGGCCAAGACGCTGATGGCCCCCGCCGAGGCGTCGGCGTGAGCACCGGCACGCACACCGGCCTGCTGCACGGCCCGGGGCTCACCGACGTGCGGATGATGACGGTCGCGCACACCAGCTTCCGGCGAGAGCTCAAGCTCGCGGCACCTGCCGTGCGCAGCGTGGAACCCGGGGACACCCGCCGCGCGGCTCAGGTCGCAGACCACGTGGACCTCTGGCTGGGTCTGGTCCACCACCATCACTCGATCGAGGACGAGCTGCTCTGGGACCGGCTGGTGGACAGGGTCAAGGAGGAGCAGGCACCGCTGGTCCAGCTAATGGAAGCCCAGCACCACGCCGTGGCAAGGCTGCTCGACGGAAGCCCTCCCCTGATCTCGGCATGGCGCGCATCGGCGTCAGCCGCCGACCGGGAGCGCCTCGCGACGCACCTGGCTGAGCTGTCGATCGCACTGTGCGAACACCTCGACGCCGAGGAGACCCGCGTGCTGCCTCTCATGGCGCAGCACATCCGGCCCGAGGAGTGGGAGGAGTTCACCGAACGCGGGATGGAAGCCATACCCAAGGGGATGCTCTTGGCCGGCTTCGGGATGATGCTCTACGAGGGCGACCCGGACGTGCTCGCACTCGAGATCGCCAAGCTCCCCGCACCCCTCCGGCCGATCCTTCCGGTCTTGGCCCGTCTCGCGTTCCGGAAGTACGCCCGCCGCATCCACGGCACTGCAACACCCACGCGCGGCCTGGACGCCGCGCTCGGCTGAACGATCACCGGGCGCCCTACCCGCACGGAACGCACCTGCAAAGGTCCGTGCGGGTAGGGCTGCGACTCAAGGCCGCAGGGCCAACGCGGCGTAGTGACGCACCTCGAAGGTGCTTGGGGACCACCGTGGTCGTGGCCCAGACCGCGGCGGGACGCTATGCCTTCTCCGGCCCAGTCCGCGCGGTTGCCCGGGCTCTCATTCAGCATGTCCAGTTCTGTCTACTGCGTCTCTTCTACCTGACTGCACCCACACACCGCGGGATGCTGGGAAATCGTAGTAATCCGGCACCGAGAGGCAACGCGCGATGATCAACTACGAACTTCACGGCAAGGTCGCTGTCATCACGGGGGGCGCCTCTGGTATCGGGCTCGCCTGCGCCCACACCATGGCCCGGTCCGGTGCCGACGTCAGTATCTGGGATCTCGACCAGAGTGCTCTGGACGACGCTCTCTTGGGCCTCGGCCGGTACGGCCACCGCGTTCATGGCGCCGTCGTCGACGTCGCGGACAGCGCACGCGTGGACGCGGCGATGCAGGGCGTCGTCGACGATCTTGGCCGGGTGGACATCACGGTGTGCAACGCCGGAATCGGTGGCGAGGCGAACACCAGCGGCGACTACTCCGACCAGGGCTGGCAGCAGGTGATCGGGATCAACCTCAACGGCGTCTTCTACACCCAGCGCGCTGCCATCCGCGCGATGAAGGCAACCGGGGGCGGGTCGATCATCAACATGGCATCGATCTTGGGCCAGGTCGGATTCGCA
>DASSQL010000402.1:0-3382 GCA_035702525.1 Ornithinibacter sp.
CCGGTGGCCGGCGACTCGGCCTGCCCGACCAGGCCGATGACGGCGCCGGTGCCGAGGATGGCGAAGAGGGCGAGCAGCCCGGCCACCCACTTCCGCGTGATGAGGTGCGCGAGGGTGCCCATGTCCGGCTCTCCTTGGTACGGTGGTGGTTCACATGGTGATTCAGGTAGTGACTCACCAAGTTACTCAGTAGGTGAGCGATATTAGGGACAACCGGCCCGCGGACGCAAACCCGTCGAAGGTTCCGACCGACGTTCGCTCGGTCGTGCCCGACTACCGGCCGTCCGGCTCGCTCGACGCGCTCCAGGAGCTCGTCGACGTCGCCGCGCAGGTGCCCCACGAGGTGGCCCGCAAGGCCGGGCTGTCGACCTCCGAGCTGCACTCGCTGCGCCACCTGATGGACACCCCGATGGGGCCGGTCGAGCTGGCTCGGGCGCTCGGCGTCACGTCGGCCGCGTCGTCCGGGGTCGTCGACCGCCTGGTCGCCCGGGGCCATGCCGAGCGCCGGCCGCACCAGGACGACGGACGCCGCACCGAGGTGGTCATCACCGAGTCGGGTCGCGTCGAGGTCTTCGCCCTGCTGGCACCGATGTTCGCCGGGCTGTCCGAGCTCGACTCCTCGCTGACCGACGACGAGCGGGTCGTCGTCGAGCGCTACCTGCGTGGCGCCACCGCGGCGATGCGCGCCCTGATGTGAGCGGCCTCCCCCGCGCCGCGTCCCGCGCCCTCGACACGGTGCTCGACCGCACCGTCGTGCCTGGTTTCAGCCGGGTCGGGTACGCCGTGCGCCGCCGCCTGCCGACCTGGCCGGCCGACCCCGTTGCCGGGGCCCTGGCGGGGCGGCACGTCGCGGTGACCGGGGCGTCGTCCGGGCTGGGCCGGCGCACCGCCCTCGACCTCGCGGCCCTCGGCGCCACGGTGCACCTGGTGGTGCGTGACGCCGGCCGGGGTGGCCGGGCTGCCGCCGAGGTCGACAGCGCCGCCGGCCGGGCTGGGACGGCGCGGGTCTGGGTCTGCGACGTGTCCGACCTGGACTCGGTGCGGTCGTTCTGCGCCGCCTTCTCGGCGTCCGGGCTGCCGCTGCGGGCGCTGGTGCACAACGCCGGAGCACTGCCGCAGACCCGCACGACGTCGGCCCAGGGCCACGAGATGACGATGGCGCTGCACGTGCTCGGGCCGGTGCTGATGACCGAGCTGCTGCTGCCGTCGCTCACGGCCGGCGCCGGGCGGGTGGTGTTCGTGACCTCGGGCGGGATGTACACCCAGGCGCTGCCCGTGCTCGACCCCGACTTCGAGCACGGCGAGTACACCGGTGCGGTCGCCTACGCGCGCAGCAAGCGCGGCCAGGTCGAGCTGCTCCCGGTGCTCACGCGACGCTGGGCCACGGCATCCGGCGTGACCGTGCACGCGACGCACCCGGGGTGGGCCAGCACGCCCGGCCTGGATGCGTCGCTCCCCCGGTTCTCCGCCGCGCTGCGCCCGGTGCTGCGCTCCGACGCGGTCGGCACCGACACGACCACCTGGCTGGTCGCCACCGAGCCGGCACCGGCATCCGGCCTGCTGTGGCACGACCGCCGACCGCGTCCGACGAGCGTGCAGGGCCGCACCCGGCCCACCGAGGACGAGCGCACGCGCTTCTGGGACTGGGTCGCGGCCGGCACCGGCCTGACCGGCTGACTCCCCGCTCACCCGCGCTGGGTGACGAGCCGCCATTCGAACCTCCCTACTGTCAGGGACTGACGCGGTGCCTGCCGTGGGCCGCCCCCGACCGACGGCGTCCGGGTGCCGCACCGGACCACCGGACGAGGACGACCATGAGCAGCACGCCCACCGGGCCCACCCCCAAGCCGAACCGACGCCGCCGCGCCACCGCGCCCGAGTCCGAGCCGACGACGGAGGCCACGCCCGAGCCCGAGCCCGAGGCAGCGCCCGAGCCCGAGCTCGAGGCCGAGGCAGCGCCCGAGGCAGCGCCCGAGGCCGAGGCAGCGCCCGAGCCCGTGGAAGCGCGCGAGCCCGAGGCGACGCCCGTGCCCGAGCCCCGGGCCGGGGACACGACCGAGCTGCCCGTGGACCCGACGCCGGCGTCCACCGATGACCTCACCAGCGACGAGCGCGACGAGCTCGAGCGCCTGCGCGCCCAGGTCGCGGCGACCTCGTCCCTGCAGCAGGCCTCGGCCGTGGCCACGCCGGAGCCGCACCGCACCCACCGCGTGCGCTGGACGGGCGCCATGGTGCTGCTCCTCGTCGCGGCCCTGCTGGCACCGCTGGCGGCGCTGGCCACCTTCACGCGCTCCACCCTGCTCGACAACGACAAGTACCTCGCGATGGTGGCCCCGCTCGCCAAGGACCCGGCGGTGCAGGAGGAGATCTCACGCCGGATCACCGACGCGGTGTTCGAGCAGCTCAAGGTCAAGGAACTGACGACGCAGACCCTCGACGCGATCGCAGCCCGCCCGCGGGTGGAAGGGGTCACCGAGCGGCTCCCCGTGGAGCTGTCGACGTTCGCCGAGCCCATCTCGAACGCGATCCACGGCTTCACCCAGGACCAGGTCAGCAAGCTCGTCGCCTCGACCGCGTTCCAGGACGCCTGGGTCGCCGCCAACCGCGAGGCGCACGCCGGCCTCGTCGCCGCCCTCACCGGTGAGAACACCAACGCCGGGGTCACGGTCAGCCAGGGTCAGGTGTCGGTCAACCTCGCCGCGTTCATCACGGCGATCAAGCCGATCCTGGTCGAGCGCGGCGTGCCCTTCGCCGACCGGATCCCGGTGGTGAACGCCCAGTTCGTCGTGCTCAAGAGCGCCGACCTGGGCACGGCCCAGACGGCGGTCCGGGTGCTCGACCTGCTGCGCTACGTGCTCCCGGCGGTCGCGATCCTCGCGCTGCTCGCCGGCATCGCCCTGGCCCCGGCCCGCCGCCGCGCGCTCGTCATCGGTGCCTCGATGGTGGTCGGGTCGCTCGTGCTGCTGCTGCTCGGCATCCAGGTGCTGCGGGCGCTCTACCTCGACGACCTCGAGCAGGTACTGCTCGTGCCGCAGGTTGCGACCGTGCTCTTCGACACCGTGACGACGCCCCTGCGGCTCGCCGTGCGCTCGACCGCGATGCTCTTCCTCGTCATCGCCCTCGCGGCCTGGCTGGCCGGCCCCTCGAACGCCGCGGTGGCCCTGCGGTCGGTGCCGCGCCGGCTGTCCGGGATGACCCGCCGGCCGACCGGTGCGCTGGGATCGGTCAGCCGGTTCGTCGCCCGGTACACCGTGCCGCTGCGGGCGGCCGTCGGCGGCCTGGCCGTGCTGGCCGTGCTCGTCGGCGACCGGCCCAGCGCCGGAGGCGTGCTGGTGATCGCGCTCCTGACGGCGCTCGCGCTGCTGGTCGTCGAGGTGCTGCG
>DASSQL010000403.1:0-26481 GCA_035702525.1 Ornithinibacter sp.
GACGAGGTCGCCGCAGGCGAACACGCCGGGGATGTTGGTGCGGGTGCTGCGGCCCTCGACCAGGACGTAGCCCTCGGCGTCGAGCTCGACGACGCCCTTGACCAGCTCGTTGCGCGGGTCGTGCCCGATCGCGACGAACAACCCGGTCACCGGCAGCTCACGGGTGGCACCGGTGACGGTGTCGCGCAGGGTGACCCCGGTCAGCTTGTCCTCGCCGTGGATGGCGTCGACGGCACTGTTCCACGCGAACCGGATCTTGGGGTTGGCGTGCGCCCGCTCGGCCATGATCGCCGAGGCGCGCAGCTCGTCGCGACGGTGCACGATCGTGACCGTCCTGGCGAACTTGGTCAGGAAGGTGGCCTCCTCCACCGCGGAGTCGCCACCGCCGACCACGGCGATGTCCTGCTCACGGAAGAAGAACCCGTCGCAGGTGGCGCACCAGGACACCCCGTGCCCGGACAGCCGCTTCTCGTCGGGCAGCCCCAGCTCGCGGTAGGCCGAACCCATGGCCAGGATGACCGCGCGCGCCCGGTGCTCGACCCCCTCGGCGTCGGTGACGACCTTGACGTCGTCCTCCAGCCGCACCGACTCCACGTCGTCGGTGACGATCTGCGCCCCGAACCGCTCGGCCTGGGCCCGCATGTTCTCCATCAGGTCCGGACCCATGATGCCGTCACGGAACCCCGGGAAGTTCTCGACCTCGGTGGTGTTCATCAACGCACCACCAGCAGTCACCGCACCCTCGAAGACCAGCGGCTCGAGGTTGGCGCGCGCGGCGTAGACGGCAGCGGTCCACCCGGCCGGGCCGGAGCCGATGATGATGACGTTGCGGACGTCGGAGGTCACGGGACACATCCCCTTGTGGTGGTCGCGGGCGGCAACCGCAACATGCGGTGCCTTCGTTGAACCGATCCTACGGCCGGGGTGTTCCCGCGACCGCCACGCCCCGCCGGTCGGGACGGGTCCGCGGGATGAGGGTCGGCCTCAGTCGAGCGACACCGGGCCACGGATGAGGCCGGTGTTGCCGGTGGTGCAGGCGCGGTCGACCGCCCAGGCCGTGCGGCCCTGGTCGGAGTGCACCACGAGGACGGCCGCCGAGACGCCGTCGACCTCGGAGACGTCGACCAGGATGCCGGCGTCGGCCGGGATGCCGAGTGCGGTGGCACAGGTGCGGGCCCCGATCGGGGTCGCGATCGGCCCCAGCGAGGGCGACTCGGCGGTCAGGTCGGCGATCGGGTCGAGGGTTCCGTCGTCGAGCTCACGGGCGGTGACGGCGAGCCGGTCGGACGTGTGGTCGACCCCGGACATCACCACGACGACCTCACCGGAGCCCGCCGCGGGCGCCACCAGGGCCTGGGCCTTGGCCCCGGCAGCCGAGTCCTCGGCGGCGGCGCCGCTGTCGGCGGACCCGGAGGTGGTGCCGAAGGACGCGACGACGTCACCCGGCACGGACTTCACGAGGAACCCACCCAGGCCGAGCACGCCCACGACGGCGGCGGCCACCGCCAGGTGGCGCAGTCCGACCCGTCGGCGCAGCGGAACGACCTGACCCCCGGCACCGGCGTCGTCAACCTGCGGCCCAGCGGCGGCGGCAGCGTCGACGTGGTCGTCGTCGAGGTGCCAGAGCTGCTCGATGCCGTCGCCGCGCTGCTCCTCTGCGGCCAGGGCGGCGCTGATCCGTGCGACGAGGTCGTCGGGCATCGGCCCCGGCTCCGGAAGGCTCGCCAGGAGAGCACGCATCCCCGTCGGGTCGTGCTCGACGGGTGCGGTGTCGTCGTGCGCTGGGCTCACGGGGTCCTCCGGGACGTGCCCTCGGGCGGCGGTGTCGGGGTCGGGGGGCGCCGGTCGCAGGGGCCGGGCCACGGGTGGGACGTCATGGAGCCCGCCGTGGTTCCGTCGGGGCCGGGACGACGGCCGGGTCGGCGCCGCGTCCGCCCTGTTCGGCCCGGTCGGCCCGCTCACGCGGGTCGCCGTCGGGCCCCCCGAGCATCTCGGCGAGCGCCTCGCGGCCGCGGAAGCACCGTGACTTGACGGTGCCCTCGGCCACGCCCAGCACCTGGGCGGCCTCGGCGACCGGCAGGCCGTGCATGTCGACCAGGACCAGGGCCATCCGCTGCCCCTCGGGGAGCCGGTCGAGGGCCTCGCGCACGTCGAGCCGGGTCTCGACCGACGCGTGCCGGTCGTGCAGGTCGGGCAGGTCGAGCTCACCGAGGTCACCGGCCCGGCGCACGGACACCTTCTCGCGGCGCAGCCGGTCGAGGCAGGCGTTGACGACGATGCGGTGCAGCCAGGTGGTGACGGCGGCCTCGCCGCGGAAGGCGTCGGCGCGCCGGAAGGCGGAGATGAACGCCTCCTGCACGGCATCCGCGGCCAGCTCGCGGTTGGACGTGGTGCGCAGCGCCACCGCGTACATCCGGTCGCGGTGCCGGCGGAACAGCTCACCGAAGGCGGCGCCGCCGTCACCGACGACGTGCCGCTGGAGCAGCTCCTGGTCGGTGAGGGCGCTGAGGTCGTCGGGCATCACGGGCTCCGGCGTCAGCCGGTGACGACGACCTCGTCGAGCCAGGCACGGCGCTTGCCGTTGTCGTCGGCGTTGAGCTTGGTGAACCACACGACGATGTACTGGCCGCTGACGTCGGCCGGGACGTCGAAGGTGACCGTGCCGTCGGCGTCGGCCTTCTCGCCGATCTTGGTCGCCCCCTCGAGGCGGTTGTCGGGACCGACGTAGACCTCGACGTCGCTGGGGTGCGGGATGTCCAGCTCGACGGTCTGCGGCTTCTTGTTCGGGCCGAGGTCGACGATGACCCCCACGCCCTTCTTCAGTCCGCCGAAGGTGTCGGAGCGGTAGTTCTCGGAGAACCAGCCGGTGCTCTTGTCGCCGTCGTAGACCTTGGGGGTGAGGTTGTTGTTCTCGGCACCGTCACCCTCGGGGTCGTAGGCCTCGACCTTGAGGATGGCGAGCGGCTCGGGCGGAGCGCCCGTCTGGGCCCCCGTCGGCGACCCGCTGCCCGTCGGGGCGGCGGACGAGGGGGCGACCGTGGTCGTGCGGGTCGCCGGCGCGGCCACGCCACCGGGGGAGTCACTGCCGGAGCCGATCCGGGAGACGCCGTAGATGCCGATGATCAGCGCGAGCACGACGAAGCCGACCACGATGCCCAGGGCGAGCTTCGACTCGTCCTTGGTGAGCGGCTCGGCCGGCACCAGCGGGGCCGGCGCCTCGAGGTCGCCCTGGTCAGGGCGCGGTGCGGTGTCGGGGCTGAGCTCGGAGACCTTGTCGACGGCCCGCCGCGCGAGGTTGCCGACGCGCCCTCCGACCGAGCCGAGGGCACCGGCGACGGCCGCACCGGCACCGGCGCCCGCAGCGGCGGCACCGGCATGTGACGGGGTCTCGTCGAGCTCGCCGTTGCGCACGTCGCGGTGCTCGTCGAGGTCGGGAGGCGGTGCGGCTGGGACCGCGGCGGACGCCGTGGGGGTGGCGCGCAGCCAGTCGGGGGTCTGGTCCTCGACCTGGATGACGCGGGTCGCCTCGTCGGCCTCGACGTCGAACACGTTCGACACCCCGCCGGTGGCCGCGCCGGCGCCGGTGGCGGCCGTACCGGATGCCGTGCCGGCGGCGGACGCTGCGCCCGCGCCACTCGCGAGGGCGGCGCCTCCCACGACCCCGGCGGCGGCCGCACCCTTGCGGCCCAGGGGACGCTTGCGCGGTCGAGTCGACGCGGCGTCGGCCGACGCGGCGGCGGCGCCCAGTTCGGCGGTCGGCTCGGCCTGCAGCCCGGGCACGAGCGGCTGCTCGAGCGTGTCGGGGGTCTCGACGGCACCGTTGGCGGCATCCGGGCCGTTTGCGGCATCCGCGACGGCTGCGGCATCCGTGTCGTCGAGGGTTGCGGCCGGGACGGTGCGGGTGATCGGGCGGCCCACGACCTGGCGCGAGGGCCACGGCGCGACCTGGCGGGCGAAGTCACCCGGGCTGGTCGGGCCCTGGTCGTCGTTGAGGGTGAGCCGGCAGATGGCGTCGAGGTCGCGGGGCACGCCCGCGGCGATCTCGGACGGTGCGGCCACGCCGCCGGGCACCCGGGGGGCGGGGGCCAGCCCGGAACCACCGGCGCCGAGCGGCCACAGGCCGGTGAGGCCCGCGTAGGTCAGGGCCACGACACCGACGGCGTCGCGGCGGGCGGCGTCCTCGGCCTCGGTGCCGTCCTCGCCGGCGCGCACCGAGGCGGTCTCGAGGCCGCGCAGCCGCACGTCGCCGTCGGGAGTGCGCAGGACGTCGTCGGGCTTGAGGTCGAGGTGGTGCATGCCGCGCTGGCCCGCGGACTCCAGGGCGGCCGCGACCTCACCGCTGATGCGGCGCACCTCGTCGCCGGGCACCCCGCCGTCGGTCACGAGCTCGGCGAGGGTGCGGGCCTCGCCGAGGTCCTCCTCGACGACGTAGGCGACGCCCTCGTCGCTGCCGACGTCGAGGATGCGGACGAACACCCCGTGGTTGACCGAGGCGGCACGGCGGGCGCCGTCGAGCAGGGCGGGCGTGCGGTGGTCGTCGCCGGCGATGCACAGCAGCGACACGCTGCGCCCGAGGGTGGTGTCGTCGGCCGACCAGCGTTCGGTGTCGTGCAGCTGCTCGAGCCGTCGGCGAACGGTGTAACGGCCACCGAGGACGGTGCCGGGACCAACACCCCTCACCGCTGCTCCTCTCCCTCGTCGGTCACGACGTGCGCACGTCGCTGACCACCCGCGACCAGCAGGTGTGCGCCCATAGTAGGCACTGAGGGGTCAGCGTCGTCGGAGCCGCCGCGTGACGGGTTCGAGCGCCGCGCCGATCTCACGCACCCCGAGGGCGTGCGCGACGCCCCAGGTGACCGCGAGCTCGATGAGGCCGGCCACACCGAGCACGAGGATGCCGGACACGAACCCACGCACGCCGCGGGTCTGGCCGAGGTCGGGCAGCAGCGTGTGGATGGCCCAGGACAGGGCCAGCGCGGTGACGACCGCGGGCACCGCCAGCTTGACGTACATCACGGCCGTTCCCCGCAGGCCGAGCGGGCCGTGCTGGCGGCGGAGCACCGTGAAGCCGATGCCGGCGGCCACGACGTACGCGAGCGCCTGGCCGAGGCCGAGGGTGAAGGCCGTCAGGCTGGGCACCATGGTCGCTGCGATGAGCGCGCCGATCGCCGCGAGACCTGAGGTGACGCACTGGAGGCGGAACGTCATCCAGGTCATCTGGTGGGCGTAGAAGACCCGGTCGTTGAGGTAGGTCCACGCCATGGGCAGGACCAGCCAGATCACACCGGTCAGCACCACGGCGATGGCGTGGGTCTCCTCGAGGGAGTTGTTGAAGAACAAGGTGGAGGCGACGTAGGGGGCCAGCACCCCGACGAAGACGACACCGGGCACGAGGAGCACCGAGGGCAGGCGTAGCCCCTGGTGGTGGTAGCGCATCACCAGGGCGTGGTCGCCGCGGCTGGCCGCCTCGGACAGTCGCGTGTAGAGGGCGGTGATGAGCGAGACGGTGATCAGGCCGTGCAGCAGCATGGCGATGAGCAGCGCCGGGTTGAACGCCGCGAGGCCGGGAGCCGGGTCGCCGGCGGCCTGGCCGAGCGAGGTGGCGCGGGTCAGCACCCGGGAGGTGACGACGTACCCGGCCGAGCTGACGGCGATCGACCCGAAGGTCCACTTCGCCACCGTGCTGACCTCGCCCAGCCCGTGCCCGCGGATGCCCCAGACGGGTCGGTAGCGGAAGCCGATTCGCCGCAGCGGGAAGACCAGAGCCAGCGCCTGGACCACGATCGACAGGGTCGCGGATCCGGCCAGGATGGCGATCATCTCGGGGGTCCAGTCGGCCGGAGCGGCGGAGGTGGGGAACCCGGCCCGCTGGAACCAGACCAGCCCGGCGATGGCGACGATGTTCGCGAGGGCCGGTGCCCACATGTAGCCCGCGAAGCGGCCGTTGGCGTTCAGCACCTGGCCGAGGATCGTGTAGAGGCCGTAGAAGAAGATCTGCGGCAGGCAGATCACCGCGAACACGGTGGCCAGGCCGAGCGCCGCCTCGTTGTCGACGTTGTAGTACAGGCGCACGGCCAGCGGTGCGAGCAGCGTCATCACGACGGTCGCGCCGGCCAGGATCGCCAGCGAGATGGTGATGATCCGGTTGACGAACTCGTCGCCGTCGGGCCGCATCTTGGCCCGGACGATCTGCGGCACGAAGATCGCGTTGACCGCGCCGCCGGCGATGAGGAGGTAGAAGGTGTTGGGCAGCGAGTTCGCCGCGGTGAAGCCGTCGGCCGCGTAGCCGGTGGTGCCGATGACCCCGGTGAGCAGGGCCGCCCGCGCCAGGCCCAGCATCCGGCTGACCAGGGTGCCCGAGGCCATCACCGCCCCGGCCCGTCCGAGACTCTGCCGCGGCGTGGTGGGGCTCTGGCCGGACTCGGCTGCCAGCGTCGCGCCGCCGGGGTCGACCTGCGTCTCGTCGACGCCGTCAACGGTGTCGACCGCGTCGTCCGGGGTGCGCTCGCCGGGCGTGGGGACGGGGGGCTCGGTGGTCATCGGGGAGGGGTCTCTCGGGCCAGGGGTGGGCTCAGGCGTCGCCCGCGAGCCGCTGCCACGCGACCCGGGCGATGCGCCGCTCGTTCGGGAACGTCAGGTGGCGGTGGGCGTCGCGCAAGGGTAGCCACGCGACGTCGATCGCCTCGTGGTCGGGGTCGTTCTCGATGGTGAGGTGGCCACCGACCGCCTCGAGCAGGTAGTGGTGCACGTACTTGTGGATGCGGCGCTCTCCGGCGGCGAACCAGTAGTCGATGGTGCCCAGCTCGATGAGCACCCGGCCCTCGATGCCGGTCTCCTCGGCCACCTCGCGCGCGGCGGTCTGGGGGAGCGTCTCGTCGCCCTCGATGTGCCCCTTGGGCAGGCACCACTCGACCCGTCCGGCCCGGTTGCGACGGGCGATCACGGCGATCCGCGCCTCGCCCTCGAACACGTCGACGACCACCCCGCCCGCGCTGCGCTCCTCGACCGCCGGCAGCCGTCGGGGACTGACCCCGGGCTGGTCCGCGGCGACGTGGCTCATCTGGTCACTGTAACCAGTGTGGCGCGCGGTGGCCGGTGGCCACGCGATCCGTGCCGCGACCGCGGCAGGGTCGTGGGCGGCATACCCTTGGTCCTCGTGTCCACCCGTCAGCCACCGGCCGCCCTGCTGCGCCAGGCCGTCGCCCACCTGGCGCCGGACCTGCCGCTGCTGACCGACCTCGGTGAGCGGTTCGCGGCCGCGGGGCACGACCTCGCCCTGGTGGGGGGCCCGGTGCGCGACGCGCTGCTCGGCCGCCCGTCGACCGACCTCGACTTCACCACCTCGGCCCGGCCCGACGTCAGCGAGGCCGTGCTCAAGGCCTGGGGCTCCGCGACGTGGGACATGGGGCGCGACTTCGGCACCATCGGCGCCCGGCGCGGCGCGGTCACGGTCGAGGTGACCACCTACCGTGCCGACGCCTACGACGGGCAGACCCGCAAGCCGGTCGTGGCGTTCGGCGACTCGCTCGAGGACGACCTGGTGCGGCGCGACTTCACGGTCAACGCGATGGCCCTGCGGCTGCCCGACCTCACCTTCGTCGACCCGCACGGCGGCCTGGTCGACCTCGACGCCGGGCTGCTGCGCACCCCCTCGGCGCCCGAGGTGTCGTTCGGCGACGACCCGCTGCGGATGATGCGGGCCGCCAGGTTCGTCGCGCAGCTCGGGTTCGTGCCCGCCCCCGAGGTCTACACGGCGATGCGCGAGATGGCGGCGACCATCGAGATCGTCTCGGCCGAGCGGGTCCGCGACGAGCTGGTCAAGCTGCTGATGGCGCCGCACCCCCGGGCCGGGCTCGAGTTGCTCTGCGCGAGCGGGCTGGCGACGCACGTCATCCCCGAGCTGCCCGCGCTGCAGCTCGAGGTCGACGAGCACCACCGCCACAAGGACGTCTACGAGCACTCGATGACGGTGCTCGAGCAGGCCATCGACCTCGAGGGCCCGGCCGACGGGCCGCCGGAGTCGGTGCCCGGGCCGGACCTCGTGCTGCGCCTGGCCGCCCTGCTGCACGACGTGGGCAAGCCGGCGACGCGACGGTTCGAGGGCGCCGGGGGGGTGTCGTTCCACCACCACGAGGTGGTCGGGGCCAAGCTCGTGGCGAAGCGGCTGCGGGCGCTGCGCTTCGACAAGGAGACGACCAAGGCCGTCGCCCGCCTGGTCGAGCTGCACCTGCGCTTCCACGGGTACGGCGACGGGCAGTGGACCGACTCCGCCGTGCGCCGGTACGTCACGGATGCCGGGCCGCTCCTGCCGCGCCTGCACCGCCTCACCCGCGCCGACTGCACGACCCGCAACGTGCGCAAGGCGCGCAAGCTCGCGGCGACGTACGACGACCTCGAGGCCCGGATCGACGCGCTGCTCGAGCTGGAGGAGCTCAAGGCGGTGCGTCCCGAGCTCGATGGCAACGAGATCGCGTCCGTGCTCGGCATCCGCCCGGGTCCGGTGCTCGGGCGGGCGTACAAGCACCTGCTCGGCGTGCGGCTGGACGAGGGCCCGGTCGGCAAGGACGTCGCGCGCGAGCGGCTGCTGACCTGGTGGGCCGAGCAGCCCGAGTCCCGGGGCTGACACCGGACGCGGCGACCGGCGCACCGGCCGTGCGTCGGGCGGTCGCGGTCGGTGCCCAGCGGCATCCGGCGTGGTTCGCGCAATGGGGAGTGCTCCCCATGGGTCCGCCCAGCCGACGCGGTTAGGCTCGACCGTCCGCGTTCGTCGCCCCGAGGGAGCTCGTCCATGCCCGTCCTCGCGTTCCCCGGACCCGCGGCACCGTCGCCGCCGTCGGTCACCGTCGAGGTACCGGACGGCTGGGACGCCCTGCCGGCGGGGTCGGACCTGCTGCGGGCGCGCGGCACCGGCGCGGCGGGTGAGCCGGTGGAGGTGACCGTGCGCAGCCACACCGGGCCGGTCGGCTACGCCGCGACCGACCTGGTCGACGCGCTCGCCGACGGCGTGACCCACCCGGGCACCGAGGTGGAGCCGTCGTTCGTCGTCGAGATCGGCGGCCGCGAGTGGGTGGCGCGCAACATCAGCTGGGACGAGAGCAGCGGCCCGGTCGTCGAGGTGCACCTCGCCGCCGTGGTCGACGGCCCTGCCGACGAGGCCGCTGCGGACGAGGTCAGCCGCCTGGTCGTCGCCACCGGTCGGGTGCGCGGGGCGACCCTGGACGCCGACTACGACGTGCTCCAGTCGGTGCTCGAGACCCTCGTGGTCGGCGGCGCACAGTGAGCGCCACCGAGCACCGGGTGCTGCACGGCACCGCGCTGCGCGTGCGCTCCGGGTCGGCCACCGACGTCGGGCGGGTCCGCGACCACAACGAGGACTCGCTGATCGCGCGCGGGATGGTGTTCGCGGTCGCCGACGGGATGGGCGGCCACGCCGCCGGCGAGGTGGCGAGCCGGATCGCCGTCGAGGCGCTGACGACCCTGGTCGACCACCCCCCGACCCGCACCGAGGACGTGGCGGACGTGCTGCGCGAGGCGAACGACGGCATCCTGCGCTCGCAGGAGCGTGACCCCGAGCAGCGGGGGATGGGCACCACCGTCGCCGGGCTCACCGTCGTCGACGCCGGCGGCCGCGAGCACTGGGTCGTGTTCAACATCGGCGACTCGCGGGTGTACCGGCTGGCCGACAACCGGATGAGCATGGTCACCCGCGACCACTCCGAGGTGCGCGAGCTGATGGATGCCGGCCTGATCGACGCCGCGGAGGCCGCGCGGCACCCGATGCGCAACGTCATCACCCGTTCGCTCGGCTCCGACCCCGCCCCGTCACCGGACGTGTGGGTGCTGCCGCCGACGCCCGGGGAGCGGTTCATCATCTGCAGCGACGGGCTGTCCAACGAGCTCGACGACCGCGAGATCATGCTCGTCGCCCGCCAGTACGACGACCCGCAGGTCGCGGCCGACCAGCTGGTCGCCGCCGCGGTGCGGGCCGGGGGCCGCGACAACGTCTCGGTGGTGGTCGTGGCCGTAGACGCGGGTGCCGACGACGGCGAGGACGACGCGGACACGGCGCCGCGCACCGGGCTCCCGCACTCCTGAGACCGCTGCGACCGGCCCGCCGGGCAGCTGGGTCAGGCCGGCGCGACGCTGGTCGGGATCTCCTCGACGACGTCCCAGGTGTCGGGGTCGTCGCCGTCGAACCGCCGCCGCACGAACACGATCGACGACACCGACCAGGGCGGCGAGGAGTGCTGCCCCAGGTCTGCCACGAGGCGCTCGAGGAAGGGCAGGGTCGTGGTCGCGGTGACCGACCCGACGGTGAGGCGTGGCGCCCAGCGGCGGCGGTCGACGAAGTAGCCGCGCACCATCACGAGGTCCCACATGCTGCGCGCGAGCTCGTCGACCCGGTCGACGTCGCCGGCCAGGGGGAGGCCGACGGTGAGGTCGCCCTCGGCCTCGAGCGCCCAGACCCCCTCGAGGTGCACCTGTGGTGGCGGCCGGCTGCGGTCGAGCTCGGTGTGCAGGAACTCGGCGACGGCGCTCGCCTCGGGTCGGGTGACGTTGCCGAGCGAGCACACCGGGATCATCAGCGAGCCGCGCGCCACGCGCTCGAACTCACCCGCGGGCACCGGGGTGCGGGCGAGCGCTGCCTCGACGTGGTCGAGCACGGGCTCGGGCGGGACGATCGCGACGGTGACGCGCACGGGCAGGACCTCCTTCGGACCCAGGACCCATGGTGCCCGCTCGGGGTGGCTCGTCGCTGCCCTCCCGGGTGAACTGGTGCCCCAGTACGCTGACCCGGGGGATCTTCGCGCCACCCACCAGGGCGGCGCCTGCCCACGTCCCCCGCCGTCGAGCAGATGCGAGGAGCAGCCCGTGAGCACCGTGCGCACCGTCGTGCACCCGGGGTGGCTCGCGGTGAGCGGGCCCGAGGTCGACGCCGTCGTCGAGGCGGCCGACCGCCACGCGGAGTCGCTCGAGGCGGCCGCCGCCGACGGCCTGGTCGCCCTGCTCGAGGCGCTGACCGCGCACGGCCTGGCGTCGGCACCCGCGTTCGTGGCGTGCGCTCCCACCCCGACCGGGGTGCGGGTGGTCGCGCGTGGCGCCGGGTGCTTCGTGCTGCCCGACGGCACCCGCATCGACGCCCGGGGCCGGCTGCCGTGGCTCGACGTCGACCTCGACCTGGACGCCGGCGACGAGGGCGAGGTGGTGCTCGAGGGGCCCGAGCCGCAGCCCGCGCGCGGCTGGCGCCGCCCGGCCCGGTTGTCCCGCGCCGCCGCCGAGGGGGATGGCGAGGGCGACGGCGAGCGTCCCGAGGTCGACCCGGTGGTCACGCCAGGGGCGCCCGAGCGGGACAAGATCGACCAATTGGTCGAAGTTGTCCCACCGGAGGTGGAGGCGGACGCTGAGCCCGAGCCGGATCTCGCGGCCGACGAGACCGACGCCGAGCCCGAGCCGGATGCCGTGGCCGTTGCGCCGCAGCCGGACCTGACCCTGCCGCCCCCGCCCGACGCCACCGGCCTGCCGCCCGCCGCACGGGTACCGGCATCCCCGGCACCGCGCAGCGGCCTGATCGAGGCGGTGCCGTGGCGTCGCGGTGACCGCGGCCCGGCCCCCTCACCCGCCGAGAGCGACCAGGCGCCCGCCACGCCGCCCGTCCCGGTGCCCACCCCGACCGAGCTGCTGCCGGTGGTCGACCTCGACGCCCCCACCCACGTCGTGCCCGAGCCGGGCGCCGAGGGCGACCTCGACGTGCCGGCCGCGGCACCCGAGCACCCGACCCCAGACGTCACCACCAACCGTGATGCCCTGCCCCGCAGCGACGACGACCTCGACCGCCCGGTGGTGCTCGCCGTGCTGTGCCCGGCCGGCCACCCGTCGCCGCCGCACGCCGGCAGCTGCCGCACCTGTGGTCGCGAGATCCCGCCGCAGCAGCCGTTCCCGACCCCGCGCCCCTCGCTCGGGGTGCTGCGGATCTCCACCGGGGGCAGCGTGCCGCTCGACCGGGGGGTGCTGCTCGGCCGGGCCCCGCGGGTCAACGAGGAGCTGCCCGCCAACCAGCGACCGCACCTGCTGCGGGTCGGTGGCCCCGACCGCGACATCTCGCGCAACCACGCCGAGATCGTGCTCGAGGGCTGGCACGTGCTGGTGCGCGACCTCGGCTCGACCAACGGCACCACGGTGACCCTTCCCGGCCAGGAGGCCGTGCGGCTGCGGCCCACCGAGGACCAGGGCATCGAGCCCGGCACCGTGGTCACCCTCGCCGACGAGGTCGTGCTGACCTACGAGGTGCAGGAGTGAGCGCAGCCGACGCTCCCCGGATCCCCGGGCTCGACGTCGTGCGCCCGCTCGGGTCGGGCGGCTACGCCGACGTCTTCCTCTACGAGCAGCAGCAGCCGCGGATGCCGGTGGCCGTCAAGGTGCTCAAGCGGGAGGGGCTGACCGCCGCCATCCGCCGCCAGTTCGTCGACGAGGCGAACACGATGGCGCAGCTCGCCGACCACCCGTACATCGTGCAGGTGTTCCGCTCCGAGCAGACCGCCGACGGCGGGGCCTACCTCGTCATGAAGTACTACCCGCCCCCGAACCTCGCCGTGCGGTCGCGGGCCGAGCGGATGAGCGTCGAGGAGGTGCTGCGTACCGGCATCCAGCTCGCGAGCGCCGTCGAGACGGTGCACCGGGCCGGCATCATCCACCGGGACATCAAGCCGGCGAACGTGCTGGTCAGCCAGTACGGCCAGCCGGGGCTCACCGACTTCGGCATCGCCGGGCGGGGCGGGCACGCCGAGGACGTCGACGAGGACGTCGGCGTCTCGGTGCCGTGGTCGCCGCCCGAGGTGCTCTACGGGCTGTCCAACGGTGACCCCCGCAGCGACGTCTACTCGCTCGCCGCCACCCTGTGGCACCTCCTCGTCGGCCGCTCACCGTTCGAGCAGCCCGGTGGGGACAACTCGGCGTACGCGCTGATGCCCCGGATCCGGGCCGTGCCGGTGCCACCGACCGGGCGGGCCGACGTGCCGGTCTCGCTCGAGCGTTTGCTCGCGCACGCGATGGCCAAGGACCCCGGGTCGCGCCCGCAGACGGCGATCGAGCTGGCCCGCGGCCTGCAGTCGGTGGAGCAGGAGCAGCGGCTGCCGCGCACCCCGGTGGTCGTGCTCGACGAGCAGGGCCGCACCGCCGTCGCCGAGGGGGCGAGCGTGCGCCCCGAGCTCGACCGCGACCGCACCAGCGTGCGCGCCCCCGCCTCGCTCGCGGCGCCCGACCCGGCGCCGAGCCGGTCGGGCGCCGAGCCCGCGGACGTCGACGACGGGCCGCCGACGATCAGCGGCGGGGTGATCCTCGCCGTCGTGGGGGTGCTCGTGCTCGGCCTGGTCGCTGCTCTGGTGTGGGCCCTGGGCCGCGACGACACCCCGCAGGCGCAGCCGTCGGCGAGCGTGCGCCCGCAGACGGCACCGCCGACCCGGGCCGTCGACTACCCCGAGCAGCCGGCCATCGACGCCCGCCCGGGGCCCGGCTCGGTGACCTTCACCTGGAACTACGTCGGCGCCGAGGAGGGTGACTTCTTCCAGCTGCGGGTCGCCGACGACGAGGCGGCCGTGGTCGACCAGGGCGTCACGACCGTCGCCGGCCGGCCCCGGCACACCGTCAAGGCCGCGGCCGGTGACCTGGTCTGCGCGCAGGTCGCCGTGTCGCGCAAGTCGGGTGTCGCCGGCCCGCGCTCGGCGATCCGATGCCAGACCGCCGGCTGACCGGCATCCGCGTACCAGGGAGGGACAGACACATGGGAGCCACCGTCGAGTTCTGCGGCGAGGAGTTCGCCGCCGCCGAGGACCGGCCGCTGACCATCGGGCGGGTGGCCGACGTCGAGATCGACGACAACCCGTACCTGCACCGGGTCTTCCTCCAGCTGCACCGCGAGCACGAGCTGTGGTGGCTGTCGAACGTCGGCTCCACCCTCACCGCGACCGTCGCCGACAAGAAGGGGCTGTTCCAGGCGTGGCTGTCGCCGGGCGCGCGCATCCCGCTGGCGCTCGAGGCGTTCACCGTCTGGTTCACCGCCGGCCCCACGACCTACGACTTCGACATCGTGCTCACCGACACCCCGTTCGTCTCGGTCGAGACAGCGGCCGAGCTCGAGCCCGAGGACGCCGGCGCCGAGACCACGGTCGGCCGGGTCTCGATGACCCCCGACCAGAAGCTGCTCGTCGTCGCGCTGTGCGAGGGGTTCCTGCGCAGCTCGTACGCCGGTGCCGGCCAGATCCCGAGCTCGGCCGTCGCCGCCGAGCGGCTCGGCTGGACGGTCACCAAGTTCAACCGCAAGCTCGACAACGTCTGCCAGAAGCTGGCGGATGCCGGGACGCGCGGCCTGCACGGCGGCCCCGGCAAGCTCGCGAGCGGCCGCAAGGCCCGCCTCGTCGAGCACGCGCTGTCGACCCGGATGGTCACCGAGAGCGACCTCGCCCTCCTCGGCTGACCGGGTGGTCCTCCAGGACCAGCCCGGATGCCGGGAGCCCGCCGTCGGCTTCGGCGTCACCTACCGCGTGGTAGTCGCTGTGATCACGACGAGTACCACGCGGTAGCCCGCGCCATACCGGCTCTGACCGGCCCAGAGGGGGAGTCCTCCCCATCGATCGGGGGGTCTCGCGCGGTTAGGCTGGGCGCTCCGGTCGGGGTGACGACCGGCAGGCCACGCGTCCCGCACCGGGGCGCGGTCGTGCGTCGTGGAGGGGTTGTCGTGGCAGGTCGGGGACCGGCGGGGCGGGTCGCCGTCGGCCGCGCGCGCCGGCGCACGGCCAGCACCCTGGCCGTCGTGCTGGTCGCCTCGGGCCTGGGCTACGCCGCGGTCGCCAGCCAGGGCTCGACCGTGCACGAGGCCGCGCTCAACGACTCGGGGGTCTGGGTCAGCTCCGACGCGCAGGCGAAGTTCGCCAGGGCCAACGTGCCGATCGGCCAGCTCGACACGGGTGTGGCCACCAACGTCGCCGCCGGCAGCGGGCTCGACGTGCTGCAGGACGGCGCGGCCGTCGTGGGGGTCGGCACCGGCGCCGGTCAGCTCTTCCCGATCGACCCGCGCACCTCCACCGCCGGCGACCCCGCCGCGACCCTGGCCACCGAGCCCACCAGGGCGGGTTCCTTCACCGCGAGCCCGGTCGACCTGCGCGGCGGCACCATCGCGCTGCTCGACCGCGAGAGCGGCAAGGTCTGGGCGCAGCGGGTCGACGCCCGCACCGGCATCACCGGGCTGGCCGGCCTGTCGGCAGCCGCCAAGCCGGTCGCGACGATCGGGAAGAACGGCGCCGTCGCGGTCGACGCCTCCGGAACGGTGCACGCCGTCTCGGGCGCCGACGGCAAGGTGACCACGGTGCCCGTGGTCGGGGCGAAGTTCGGCCGGCCCGCCGTCACCGCCACAGCGCTGCGCACCGAGCGCCCCGACCTCACCGCGGTCGGCCCCACCTGGGTCGCGTACGACGCGGCCGAGGACCGGGTCTACACGGCATCCGAGCCGGACGGGTTCGACGCCCAGGTGACCACGCCGGGTGGCCCGCGGTACGCCGCGCTGCAGCAACCGGGCCCGGATGCCGACACCGTCGCGGTCGCGGGCCCGGAGCGGGCGGTGCTCGTGCCACTCGACGGCGGCGCCTCCCCGGGCGGAGTCGCCGTGCAGGAGCGGGTCGACCGGGTGCCCGGCGGGACGCTGGTCACCCGACCGGTGGTGCTCGGTGGCTGCCTGCACGCCGCCTGGGCCGAGTCGGGCCGGGTCTTCTACGGCGCGAACTGCGGGCGGTCCGGCGACGAGCCGACGGCCACGCTGCCGGCCGAGGGCGCCCAGGACACCCGTGACGGCGTGGCGTTCCGGGTCAACCGCGGCCTGGTCGTGCTCAACGACCTCGACAACGGCGGCGTCTGGGACCTCGACGACAAGCCGACCAAGATCGACAACTGGGACGCCCTGGTGCCCCCGACCCGGACCGACGACGACACCAAGAAGAAGGACGAGAACCTGGTCGACGAGGCCAGCCTCGACCAGCCGCCGAAGGCCGAGCCCGACACCCTCGCCGTGCGCCCCGGCCGCACCAGCAAGCTGCACGTGCTCGACAACGACACCGACGTCGCCGGCTCGGTGCTCTCGATCGACCAGACCGACGTCACGCGGCCGACCCTGCAGGGCGTCGCGGCGACCGTGTCCGGCGACGGCCAGGCCATCGACGTCAGCGTGCCCGAGAAGACCGCCGGCAGCTCGTTCACCTTCAGCTACCGGGTCAACAACGGCAAGGTGAAGGGCAAGGGCGAGGCCAAGGTGACCGTCCGGGTCGTCGCCGACTCGGTCAACGGCCCGCCGAACCTGCGCCAGGGCGGCGCGAACCTGGCCGAGGCCGCCTACCCGGTGATCGCCGGCAAGCGACTGTCCGTGCCGGTGCTCGCCGACTGGCGCGACCCCGAGAGCGACATCCTCGCCGCGCGCGCCGTGTCCGAGGGCGGGGTCGTCGACGGCCAGGGCAGGATCACGCTGCTCGCCCCGCAGAAGGTCGGCAAGCAGCAGATCCCCTACACCGTCACCGACGGGCGCGGCGGCACCACCAAGGGCACCGTCGCCGCCCAGGTCATCGGCACCACCGACAGCAGGTTCGTCGCCCCCCGCACCCAGCCGGATGCCGTGCGCGGCGTCGTCGGCAAGCCGCTGCAGATCGAGCCGCTCGGCAACGACGTCGCCGGCGCCGACCCGGGGGAGCCGGATGCCGTGCTCCGGTTGCGCTCCGAGGTGCGCCCGGTCGGGCCGCTCGACGTCGACACCGACCTGTCGACCGGGCAGGTCACCGTCACCGGCAGCGCCCCGGGCACCTACGAGCTCACCTACTCGGCGCAGACCGGGGCCGGTGCCGCGCCCGGTCGCGTGCGGGTCGACCTCGTCGCCCCGCCCGAGGGTGCCCCGCCGGTCGCGGTGCCCGACACGGCGACCCTGCACGACCAGAGCCCGGTCATGGTCGACGCGCTCGCCAACGACTACTCCCCGAGCGGCGACGTGCTCGTGACGGCGGCCGTGTCGGCCGACGGCGGCGACAGCTGGCTGCAGCCGTCGATCTACCAGGGCCGCTGGGTGCGCATCGAGGCTCGCGACCCGGCACCGCTCGGTGGCGGCCAGGGCCGCCGCGGCGTCGTGCGGTACACGGTCAGCGACGGCACCCAGCGCACCACCGGCCAGGTCGACGTGCTCCAGCAGGGCCCGCTCGACGACTCCGTACCGCTGGTGCAGGACGACACCGCGACCGTCCGCGAGGGCGACACCGTTTCGGTGCCCGTGCTGGACAACGACACGATGGCCGACGGCATCCCGCTGCAGGTCGACCCGAGCAGCGTCAAGGTCGTGAGCAAGGGCGACGCCCAGCGCGCCTTCGCGTCCGGCAACGTCATCCGGTACGTGCCCGAGGCGCGGGGCCTGCGGGCCGAGCGGTTCGTCACCATCGAGTACGCCGCCTTCGCCGACGGGATGAAGGACCGCGCCCAGACCGCTCGGGTGCGGGTGGCCGTGGTGCCGCTGCCGTCGGCGCAGCGGGTGAACCAGTCGCCGGTCGCGCGCAGCTTCTCGGCCACCGTCACCGCGGGAGACCCGCTGACGATGACCGTGCCGACCTTCGGCGTCGACCCCGACGGCGACAGCGTGTCGGTCACCGGCATCGTCGGTGCCGACGGCGGTGCGGTCGACCTCACCCGCGGCCGGGTCGTCGCGATCGGCCCGTCGACGATCCGCTACGAGGCCTTCCCGCTCGCGGCGGGAACCGAGGTGATCAGCTACGAGGTACGTGACCGGTTCGGCGCGACCAGCCGCGCGTTCGTGCGGGTGGGGGTCGTCGCTCCCGGCGACCCGCAGCCCCCGGTCGCCGTCGACGACGAGGTGTTCGCCGCCCCCGGCAAGACGGTCACCGTCAAGCCGCTGCAGAACGACCTCGTGGCGCGCGGTGACGTCGTCGACCTCGACGTCGAGTCGCGCGGCGACGAGGCCACCCGGCGGCAGTGGCGTCTCGACGACGACAACTCGGTGACCACCACGGTTCCTGCCGACACCTCACGGCTGCACCAGCTCGTCTACGGCATCAGCGACGGCCTGTTCGACCCGTCCCGCGCGTCGATCCTCATCCGCCCGGTCAAGGGGTACGTCAACGCACCGGTCGCACGCGACGACGTCGCGCAGCCGAAGCCCGGCGAGTCCGCGACCCTGGTCGACGCGCTCGCCAACGACACCGACATCGACTCCGACCCGGCCACCTTGAAGCTGGTCGAGGTGCTCGACCCCACGGCCCGGATCGAGAACGGCCGGGTGCGGGTGAAGGTCCTCGACCACCCGTACGCCGTGCCGTACGTGATCGAGGACGACGACGGCGCCCGCGCGATGGCGCTGATCCAGGTACCCACCGGGGCCAACGGCCAGCCGTTCGTGGCGGCGGGCTCGCTGATCCAGATGGACCCCGACTCCACGCTCACCGTGGCGGTCAACGACCACGTGAAGTCGCCCCGCGGCCGCGTCGTGTCGGTGACCACCGCCGCCACCGTCAGTGCCGCCCCGGCCGAGAACCTCGCGGTCTCGCTCGACGACAACCGCACGCTCACCCTCACCTCGTCCGGCGGGTACGTGGGGCCGGCCGCCGTGATGCTCGAGGTCACCGACCAGGACGCCGTCGACCAGAAGGACTTCGGCACCGCCTACGTCTCGATCCCGGTGCAGGTCGGGCCGAAGGTGCCGCTGCTGCGGTGCCCCGGCACGGAGGTCACCGTGCTCGCCGGCGGCCTCGACCGGGTCATCGACATCCCCACCTACTGCCACGCCTGGCTGCCGGTCGGGATGACCTTCGACGACGTGCAGTTCGACACCGGCTGGCAGACCGAGGCCGACGCCACCGTCTCCAGCGACGGCCCGGGCGGCCGTCGGGTGACCCTGCACGCGGATGCCGGTGCGCGCTCCTCCCACGGCCGGCTCGCCGTGCGCACCGAGGGGCTGGCCCAGCCGGTGACGATCGGGGTGAACGTGGTCGGCGCGGCCGACGCCACGGCATCCGGCGCCCTGCCGGCACCGCGGCTGCGGCCGATCTCGGTCAGCGGGCTCCAGGAGGGCCAGTCGCGCACCGTCGACGTCGGCAGCTACCTCGACTCCCCGCTGGCCGCCCCCACGTGCTCGCTGACCGCCGCGTCCGTCGAGCAGGGCAGCGGGCTCACGGTCACCAGGTCCGGATGCCGGCTGACCCTCGCCGTGGGCACCCGACCCTCGCCCACGGCATCCGTCGCCATCGAGGTCAGTGACGGCCCCGGGCGCAGCGCCGCCGGCCGGGTGTCGGTGACCATGCTCGGCAACCCGTCGGCGCCGCGCCAGGTGCGCGCGGTCGCCGACCGCGACGCCGGTGGGCAGGCCCGGGTCTCGTGGCTGCCGCCGACGTACGACGGCGGCTCGTCGGTGTCGGGCTACACGGTCACCCACAGCGGCGGGTCGTCGGGCACGACCACGTGCACGGCATCCCCGTGCACGATCACCGGGCTGACCAACGGCAAGGACTACACCTTCACCGTGACGGCCGTGAACGGCGTGGGGCAGAGCCCGCCGAGCGCGCCGAGCAACACGGTGCGCCCCGACACCCTGCCCCGCGCTGTGACCGGCGTGCGGATGGTGACGCGCGGCGACGGCAGCCTGACCATCGCCTGGGACTCACCGCAGAACGAGGGCAGCGCGCTGCGCAAGTACGTCGTGCGGCTGTCGTCGTCGACCGGCCAGAGCCGCACCGTCGACGTCCCGGCCTCGACCCGGCAGACCACCGTCACCGGTCTCGACAACGAGGCCGAGCAGTCGGTGCAGGTGCAGGCGTGGAACGAGCTGGGCGCCGGGCCGTTCGGGCCGTCGGTCACGATGCAGTCGGCCGGCACGCCCGCTGCGCTGCCGGCCCCGTCGATCGCGGCCAGCGGCCCCGGCCCGGCGGCCGACTCGGCGACCCTGACCATCGCGTGGGAGCAGGGCCGTCCCAACGGCCCGCCGATCACCGGGTACACCCTCTACCGCTCGGTCGACGGTGGCGCCTGGTCGCAGGTCGCGAAGACCTCGCCCGACGTGCGCACCGCGCGCGACGTCATCCCCTACGACGGGCGCTCGTACCGGTACGTCGCCACGGTCACCAACGGCGCCGACCTCGAGGGGCCGAAGGCCAACCCGTCGTCGTTCACCTCGAACGGCATCCCGTCGACCCCGTCGGTCAACGCCACGACGCCGGCGAGCAACAAGGAGATCCGGCTGACCGTCAACGTCGGCCAGCCGCGGGCGGCGAGCTTCACCGCCATCCGGTGGTCCGGCGGCGGCAGGTCGGGCACCCACGCCTGCGGCTGTGCCCCGGGTTCGCAGGTCGTCTTCTCGGTCGGGCCGTTCGACACCAGCCCGACGCGGAACTACACGATCACCGTCTGGACGGTGAACTCCGGTGGCGGGGAGTCGAACCGGGTCAGCGACGCGGCCACCCCCTACGGCGACACGCTCACCCCCACCGGCTTCAACGGCAGCCGCAGCGGCACCACCGGCGCCACGTGGTCGTGGAACCTGCCCGAGAACGGCCGCACCATCGACCAGGTCGAGCTCGACGGCGCGGTGAACGGCACCTTCGGTGGCAACAAGACCTCGGAGACCATCGACCGCGGCCCGGGCACCTACCAGCTGCGGGTGCGGGCCCACTCGCTCGCGGGGTGGTCGGGCTGGACCGGGTTCCAGTCGGTCACCGTCCCCAACCCGACGCCCGATGTCTACAACGTCCGCAAGGGCCCCAACCGCGTCGACCCGGGCGGCGTCGGGTCGTGCACGTTCTCGCCGGGCTGCCCGGAGGTCGACTTCAGCATCAGGAACTTCCCCGGCAACCGGACCTTCCAGGTCGACTGCCAGAGCGCCCGGGCGGGAGGGTTCGTGTCGGCCAGCCCACTCAACACCAACGCCTCCGGCGACGGGTTCACGTGGAACGGGCGGTGCCTGTTCGCCAACGGCACGGGCCCGGTCACGATCAGGGTCTTCGGCAACGGTGTCTCCGCCTCGGGCAGCGCCCCGTGGTGACCCCAGCGCGGGTGACCCCTGCCCGTCCACAGAACGGTCCCTGCCGCCACGTCGCGGCGACGTCCCCGAGGAGAGGTTCCGCATGACCGTCACCACCGACCAGTCCGCCTGGTTCGCCCAGACGTTCTCGGCCATGGTCGCCAACTGCGACAAGGCGGTGCTCGGCAAGGAGCACGTCATCCGGCTGGCCCTGACCTGCATGCTCTCCGAGGGGCACCTGCTGCTCGAGGACTTCCCGGGCACCGGAAAGACCCAGCTCGCACGGGCCATCTCGAGCACCGTGCAGGGCACCAACTCGCGCATCCAGTTCACGCCCGACCTGCTGCCGAGCGACGTCACCGGCGTGACGATCTACGACCCGGGTACCAAGGAGTTCGAGTTCCACCGCGGCCCGATCTTCGCGACGATCGTGCTCGCCGACGAGATCAACCGCGCCTCGCCGAAGACCCAGTCGGCGCTGCTCGAGGTGATGGAGGAGCAGAAGGTCACCGTCGACGGCGTGCGGCACTCGGTGGGCGAGCCGTTCATGGTGATCGCCACCCAGAACCCCATCGAGCAGGCCGGCACCTACCGGCTGCCCGAGGCCCAGCTCGACCGCTTCCTGATGAAGACCTCGCTCGGCTACCCCGACCACGACGCCACGGTGCGGGTGCTGCGCGACGCCAAGACCCGCGACCGCACCCAGGGCCTGCAGCCGGTCGTCACCTCGGCCGTGGTCACCGACATGGCCGAGCTCGCCGACGAGGTGCACGTCGATGACGCGATCCTCGACTACGTCTCGCGGCTGGCCGAGGAGACCCGGCGGCACGTGAGCATCCGGCTCGGGCTGTCGGTGCGCGGCTGCCTGGCGTTCGTGCGCTGCGCGAAGACCTGGGCGATCAGCCAGGGCCGCGACCACGTGGTGCCCGACGACATCAAGATGCTCGCGCAGCCGGTGCTCAACCACCGCCTGCTCGTCACCGCCGAGGCCCAGTTCGCCGGCATCACCGTCGAGCAGGTGATCACCCAGATCCTCGCCGAGGTGGCACCACCCACGGAGCGCCTCGCCTCATGACCGACCCCCTCGACGACGTCGGCTCGACGACGCGCCGCTCGGCCCTCCCGCCTGCCGCGGTGCACTCGTCGGCCGACGACGGTGCCACCGTCACCCGGACGTCGCTGCGCGCCGACCGGCCGCCCCGCGCCCGTCGAGCGCCGCGCCGGCGGGTGGCGTGGCCCACGCCGGGACGGCGCGGCACGGCATCCGGGGACGGGTCCCGTCGGCCGGCGCGTGCCCCGGGAGACACCCGCACCCGGACGACCACCCTGCCGCGGGTGCAGGTGCCGACGGCGCTGACCCACACCGGCGCGCGCATCCTGGTGCTCACCGGCAGCCGGATCCGGCCGATCGCCGAGTCGACCCGCCCGGTGTGGCACCCGGTGGTCGAGGTGCTGCGGTGGGTGTCGCCGCTGGGCTGGACCGTCTTCGTCGTGGGCCTGGTGTCGTGGTGGCTGACCGTGCGCTACGCCTGGGCCGAGCTGGCGATGGTCGCCGTGGCGTGCCTCGTGCTGGTCATCGGGTGCCTGGCGCTGGCCGTGGGGCGGGCGCGGGTGCGGATCCGGGTCGACGTCGAGCCCACCCGGGTTACGGTCGGCGATCCCGCCACCGGCCGCATCGAGGTCACCAACACCTCCCGCCGCGGGCTGCTGCCGCTGCTCGTCGAGCTGCCCGTCGGCGACACCGCGGCCCGGTTCGCGCTGCCGACGCTCGGAGCCGGGCGCGCCCACGAGGAGCTGTTCGTCGTGCCCACCCGCCGCCGGGGGGTGGTGCCGGTCGGGCCCGCCACCACCGTGCACGGCGACCCGCTCGGGCTGGTGCGGCGCACCGTGGCGTGGACGGAGCGCACCGAGCTGTTCGTGCACCCGCTCACCGTCTCGCTCGAGAGCCTGGGGGCCGGCCTGCTGCGCGACCTCGAGGGCACCGTCACCCCCGACCTGTCGATGTCGGACCTCGCCTTCCACGCCCTGCGCGAGTACCAGCCCGGCGACGACCGGCGCTACATCCACTGGCGGTCGTCGGCCAAGCACGACCGGCTGCTCGTGCGGCAGTTCCTCGACACCCGGCGCTCGCACCTCGCGGTCGTCGTCGACACCAGCCCCGACGTGTACGCCCGGGACGTGGATGACGTCGAGCTCGCCATCTCGTGCGCGGCGTCGCTGGCCCTGCGCTCGATCCTCGACGAGCAGGACACCACCGTCGTGGTCGGCGGCCAGCAGGTCTCGCGCACGACGGCGGCACTGACCCTCGACGCGATGGCCCGGGCCGAGGTCGGGCCGGTCGACGTGTTCGCCGCCGCCGGTGCGGCCGCCTCCCTGGCGCCGGACGCGAGCGTCGCGGTGCTGGTCACCGGCGCGCGCCGGCCCTTCATCCAGCTGCAGCGCACCCTGGGGCAGTTCGAGCCCGAGGTGATCAAGGTGGTCATCGTCGTCGACGACGCGGTGCAGGTCGGCGTGCACCGGGTGGGCGACCTCGTGCTGCTGCACGTGCGCGAGCTCACCGACCTGCGCCGGGTGCTGTTCTCGGGAGCCCTGGCGTGAGCGGCTGGCCGCCCCCGGAGGAGCGCGCTGCCGCCGAGGCGCCCGGGTTCGCCACGGCGCTGCGCGGCGGTGCGCCCCGGCGGGCCCGCCGACCCCGCGACGCCGACCAGCCGGGCCGCTGGCGCCGGCTGGTGCCGACCCGCGACGCCCTGGTCGACGCCGCCTTCGCCGCCGTGCTGGTCACCATCGCGCTGGTCGGGCTGCGCACCGGCTTCCTCGGCCCGCAGTGGATGGTCGCCGCCGGGGTGGGGCTGCTGCTCGGCCTGGTCATCGGGTACCTCGCCGGGGTGCTCGAGTGGCTTGCCGTCACCACGCTCGTCGTGCTCGTGGCCGTCTACTTCATGCTCGGGGGGCCGGTCGCGGTGCGCACCCACCTCGTGGGCGGTGTGCTGCCCACCGGGCAGACCTTGGCCGACCTCGCCGAGTGGGCGGTGCTCGGCTGGAAGCGCTGGCTCACCCTGCTCCCCCCGGTCGACGCGCGCGGACCGGTGCTGGCGCTGCCCTGGCTGGCGGGGCTGCTCGGCGGCGCGGTCACCCTCGGCGTCGCCCGGCGGTGGGCGTCGGTGCCGCTGACGGCGGTCGCCCCGCTCGTGCTGCTCGCCGGGTCGATCGCGCTCGGCACCTCGCAGTCGGCGGCGAAGCTGGTGCAGGGCGTCGGGTTCGCGGTCGTGCTCGTCGGCTGGCTCGTGGTGCGCGCCCACCGCTCACGGCCCCCGGTGCAGAACGGCTCGGGCAGCACCGCTCGCCTCGCGACCGGCGCCGTGCTCGTCGCGCTGGCGGTCGCTGCCGGTGTTCTCGCCGCCCCGCTGCTGCCCGGCACCAGCGCCGACGCCCGGCGCGCGGTGGTGCGCACCGCGCTCGTCCCGCCGCTCGACGTGTCGCAGTTCCCCAGCCCGCTGCCCGGGTTCCGCCGCTACACCGAGCCGAACACCGCCGCCCTCTACGACGAGGTGGTGCTGAAGGTGACCGGGCTGCCGGCCGGCGCCCTCGTGCGGTTCGCCACCCTCGACGACTACGACGGGCTGGTGTGGGGGGCGGCCGACCGCAGCAGCGCGGGCGTGCCCTTCCAGCAGGTCGGTTCGCGCATCGCCCCACGCGGCGACGGCACCCCGGTAGACGTCACCGTCGAGGTCGTCGACGGCGGGTACTCCGGCTACTGGCTGCCGACCGTCGGCACCCCCACCCGCATCGAGTTCGACGGCCCGCGCTCGGACGAGCTCGCCTCCGAGCTGTGGCTGAACCCCGACACCGACACCGCGGTCGTGCCGCGCCGGCTGCTCGGCGGCGAGCGCTACACGATGAGCGCGCTGCTGCCGCCGGCCCCGGCATCCGACCTGCCGAAGGAGCTCGACGTCGCGAGCGGCGGGTCCTCGTCGCAGGACCTCGACCTGCTCGATGCCCGCCTCGACTCCTGGACCAGCCGGGCCGAGGGCTCGTGGGCCAAGCTGCGTGCGGTCGCGGGCCAGATGCGCACCGAGGGCACCTACACCGACGGCGGCACCCCGAACAGCTTCGAGAAGGTCTACCTCCCCGGGCACGCGACGGCCCGGCTGAGCCGGTTCGTCAACTCGACCAAGCTGGCGGGCAACGACGAGCAGTACGCCGCGACCCTGGCTCTCGCCGGGCAGCGGCTCGGTATCCCGTCGCGGGTCGTCATGGGGGCCGAGCCCGAGCCGACCGGCGAGGTGCGCGGCCGCGACGTGCACGCCTGGGTCGAGGTGCAGCTCGACGACGGGTCGTGGTTCCCGTTGCGCGCCAGCACGTTCGTGCCGAGCCGCGACAAGACTCCCAGTGAGCAGCAGCTGAAGTCCGAGGAGCAGAAGGTCGGCGCCCAGGTGCCGCCCCCGGCCGGGGTCAACCCGCCGTCGCTGCTCCAGGGGCCCGACCAGGCGCAGAACGCCACCGACATCGCCAAGCGGAAGAAGTCGCCCTTCGACGTGGGCGCGTGGCCGTGGTGGCTCAAGGTGCTGGTGCTCGGTGTGCTGCTGCCGCTGCTCTTCGCGGCCGGCTACCTGCTGCTCGTGCGGTGGCTCAAGGCACGCCGCCGGCTGCGGCACGCGAGCCTCGGTGCCGTGCCGGCGCGGGCCGCGTGGGTCTGGCGCGACCTGGTCTCCGAGGCGCGCGCGCTCGGGGTGCGGGTGCCTCGCCGCGCCACCCGTCGCGAGCAGGCGCTGGTCGTCGACGGCGAGGTCACGGCATCCGCCGCCTCGGTCGCCGCCGCGGTGGATGCCGTCGTCTTCGGTGTCGGTGACGGTGACCCGGATGCCGTGCTCGCCCTGCACGCGGACGCCGAGACGGTGCTGGCCGACCTGCGCGCGGGCGCCTCGCGCTGGGTCCGCTGGCGCTCCGACGCCGACCCCCGGCCGTTGTTCGCCCATCCCGAGCGAGCGGGCGTGGCGGGTGGGTCGAGGTGGAGGTCCGCGTGGAACCGGCCGCCCGGCATCCGCAGCGGCACCGACGCCGACCTCACCCCCGCATGAACTCGGGTTCCGGACTGCCGCCGCGGGCGTCGTAGAGCGCCGGCTACCGCTCAGTAGTCGCTGTGATCGCGACGAGTACCACGCGGTAGCGCGCGCCGAACCCCGCCCACCCCTCCCCGCAGCGTCACCACTGGGGCAGGCGCCACGAAGCGGGCGGCATCCGGACCCGGAGGTCTGGATGCCGCCCGCTCACGGTGAGGGGTCAGAGCGCGGTCAGCGCTCCTCCTCCCCGCGGATGAAGGCCTCGAGCTTCGCGCGACCGAGGTCGTCGGGGCGCTGCTCCGGCGGGGACTTCATCAGGTAGGAGGACGCCGACAGCAGGGCGCCGCCGATGCCGCGGTCCTTGGCGATCTTCGCCGC
>DASSQL010000404.1:0-4505 GCA_035702525.1 Ornithinibacter sp.
CTCGCGGTGCGCCTCGAGGTGGCGCTGCCGAACGCCGGCCCCGAGGTGGCCCAGCAGGTCGTCGAGGCCGCCCACCAGGTCTGCCCCTACTCCAACGCCACGCGCGGCCACGTCGAGGTCACCCTCGAGGTCGCCTGACCCTCAGCCCCGGGCCCGGGCGGGGGTGACCTCGCCCGGGCTCGTCGCGTGCTGTGCGCCAACGCCGTCGACGCACCAGCGACCATCGGGGCCACGCCGCGCCAGGCCGAGCTCGCGGAACTGCTCGAGCCACGACTCCATCGGCCACCACCCCCACTTACCCGCGAAGACGTTCGCGTTCGCCACGATGTCGGCCACGTGCTGCACTGGCGGGCTGGGACTCGGGTGGTACTGGTGCACCGCCCCCGCACCACCCACGAAGAGCAGCCGCCCCCCACTGCGGACGAGCCGCTGGCCGAAGTCGGTGTCCTCGGCGCCGTACCCGGCGTAGGTCTCGTCGAAGCCGCCGATGGCGGTGAAGTCCCGGGCCGTGACGGCGAAGGACAGCGACCAGAAGAGCGAGACGTCGTCGACCCCGCGGATCTCGGTGGCGGGCAACGCCGGCCGCGCCGGGTGGTGACGCGGCGGGAGGGCGGCTCCGGAGCCGGCGCCCGGTGGTGGCGGCTGTTCGTAGGCGACGTCACCGCACAGGATGCTCGGGTGGTCACCCGGCGTACCGGCGAGCACCTCGCCGTACCGCGCCACCAGACCGGGGTTCGGCACGCAGTCGACGTCGAGGAAGACGAGGTGCTCGGCACCCGCGCCGATGGCCGTCGAGGCGCCGAGGTTGCGCGCGGCGGACAGCGGCATCCGCCCGTCCTGCAGGCCGGTGCCGGGCCGGCGGAGGTCCCAGTCGGGCGGGGACAGCCGACGGGCGACGTCGTGCGCTGCCGGGTCGTCGATCGCCACCACGACGTAGACGTCGGGACCACGCTCCTGGGTACGCAGCCCACGGATCTGGCCCGCGAGGTGGGCGTGCCGCCCGCGAACGATCGTGACGACTGCCAGCCGCGGCGTGGTCATGCGGACCCCGCGGAAGGCACGAGGTCGCGGTGGCCGGCCAGCGCGTCGAGGTGGCGTGCGGCGTCCTGGGCGCCGCGCCCGGTGCTCCAGCGGGACCAGCCTTCGCCGCCGCGGCGATGCGCGGCCTCGAGGACGGCCGGCCAGGCGTCCGCGGAGGGCCAGTCGGTGCGGCCGTCGGCGATTCCCAACCGGCTCAAGGCCTTTGCCGTCGCTGCCTGCTCACCGAACGGGCGACGTTGCGCGATGACGACGGCGGGCGCCCGGGCCGCGGCGACGTCGGCGACGGCGTTCTGCCCGGCGTGGGTGACCACGACGTCCGCCGAGCACAGGTCGGACCACAGGTCGGGTGACGGGCGCTCCGGGCTGCGCTCGGTCCACTCCCAGCCCGGGGTCGACCTCCGCGCGGCCTCGACGGAGGCATCGTCGACGTCGCGCCCACCGGCACCCCACAGCAGGAGCACCCGGCGGTCGCCAGAAGCGGCCGGCGCCGGTGCCGAGGGCCGTGGCCGGCCGTCGAAGCGGGACAGCGCGCCCACGCCCCACGCCTTGGCCATCCACTCCTGCGGCCAGTCGGCGGCGTGCGACTCCAGCGGCCAGGGGGCGAGCAGCGCGTCGGCGAGGTCGTAGGCGGCCAGGTGCGCGCGGTCCGTGCGCTCACCCGGTAGCGCCACGACGACGACCGGGGTGCCGCACAACCGGGCGAGCAGGGCCACCTCGACCGACACGTCGACGACGAGCGCGGCCGGGCGCTCGCGTGCGATCCAGCCGGCGAGTGTGGCCATCCGGGCGCTGAGACCCGTGTGCCGTCGCGGCGCCCAGTGCAGGACACCGTGCGCGGTGACGTCCTCGAGGGGAGTCGGGACGGGGTCGTGGTCACGCGCCAGCCGAACCCACTCACCGGGCCAGCCCGCAGGCTCCGGCAGCGAGCTGAGGGCGACGACCCGGGTGTCGAGGTGGGCGGCCACGGCCTGGAGCCGGCTGAGGTGCCCGTGGCCCTGGTGGTGCACGTAGTAGCCGATCACGCGGCACCCCGAAGTACCCGCATCGTGTCGTAGACGCGCAGGTACTCGTCGACCATGCGCTCCACGGAGCAGTGCCGCACGGCGTGGTCGCGGCAGGCGTCGCGGTCGAGCGTGACCGCATCGTGCACGGCATCCGCGGCGGCAGCGACATCGTCGACGACCCGTCCGACGTCACCGGTCACGAACTCCGGCAGGCCCCCTCGGTCGAAGGCGACGACCGGTGTGCCACAGGCCAATGACTCGGCGGCGACCAGGCCGTAGGGCTCGTCCCAGACGGGGGTGACCAGGGTCGCGGCGCTGCCGCCGAAGAGCGCAGCCAGCTCGTGGGTACGCAGGTGCCCGAGGTACTCGACGTCGGGGCCGAGCCGCGGCGTGACCATCTCGCGCACGTAGTCGGCGTCGCCGACCGGGCCGGCGAGGCGCAGCCGCATCCCGGCGGCACGGGCGATGTCGATGGCCAGGTGCGGTGCCTTCTCGGGCACCAGGCGGCCCGCCCAGGCCAGCGTCCGACCGCCCGGGCCCGGTCGCCACCGCTGCACGTCGACGCCGTTGGGCACGACCTCGGCGTCGACGACGTGCCGCCACGACGCCCGCGTGTGCTCGCTCACCGCCACGTAGTGGGAGCGATCGTCGTCGGCGATCTCGATCGCCGGCTCGAGCCACGGCGTCGGCGGCGTGTGCAGCGTGGTGACCATCGGCGCCGCGCAGGCCGCCGCCATCGCCACCGGCAGGTGGTGGAGGCTGTTGTTGTGGATGACGTCGATGTCGCCGCGCGCCTGCAGCTCGAGCATGACCTGCAGGTAGGCGTGGTGCTCGCTCAGCCAGGCCGCCGGCGGCATCGCCACGTCCTGGCGGGCGACCGCGCTCAGGGCGAGCGGGCGGGTGCGCAGCTCGCGCACGCCGAGTCGCGGGTCGCTCCCCGCGCCGGCGAACACCGACACGCGCACTCCCCGGTCCCGCAGGCCGCGGCACAGGTGCCACGTCAGTGACTCGAGGCCACCGGCGAACGGTTCCTTCAACGGGAAGCGGGCGGCCGCGATCATCATGACGTGCACGGGGCACCCCCGGTCGGCCGACCGGCACCGAAGACTGGCGCGCGCATCCGGAACCCCCTTCGCCGACCGCTTCGAGCGTGGAATCGCGCGCCGTGCCACGGCGCGCGCCGGGCACCGGGTGCCCGATCTAGCGATACCCGGGGACCGGCCCGGCAAACCGCCGCCGACACGCCGTACCAGGTACAGGGATGGCCGAACGGATGATGGTCGCCGACTCCCCCGGGGTGGACGGTTGCACGATGGCCGGGCGCCCACCATTGGTGCCCTGACCTGCAGGTGATCCTCCAGAGCCGGGGATCCGCACGAAACGGATGCCGGGTTCCGGCCGTCCGCCGCCTCCTCAGTGTCGATCGGGCCTGAGCAGCAGTTCCCGGGGGAACCCACGTGCAGTCACTTCACAAGTCCGTCGTCGCCTGCACCGCCTCGCTCGCGATGTGCGCGGCACTGGCCCTGGCCGCCGTCCCGCCCGCCCAGGCGGCGGCGCCGGATGCCGCGACCACGGCGGTCACCGGTCTGTTCGGCCGGCTCGCCACGGAGTTCCTTCCGCAGGTGGCGTCGAGCACGGCGCTGTCGCGCCAGCTGCCGACGCTCGCGGTCACGCCGGCCGAGTCCGTCGACCTCAAGACGGCCTTCGCCGACCTGTTCAAGACCGGTGGCCGGCTCGAGGACGCCGCGTCCCAGACCGACCTCGGCGCCCTGGCCGGCTACGTCGACGACGCCGACGGCGGCGGCTGGACGTTCACGGCATCCGACAGCGGCAGCAGCCTCACCGTCGGCTTCACGCGCAAGGTCACCCGCGACGCGGGCCTGGACATCCGCGACACCGACGGCACGATCAGCCTGTCGAGCGGCGACGGCATCCGCGTCACCGGCCTGCTCACCGGGTCGTTCACCTTCGCCTACGACGCCACCGCGGGCCAGGCCTCGCTGACCGCACCCTCGATGACCATCGCCACCACCGCCGACCTTCCCTCGGACACCACGATGAACGCCGGTCTGGGCATCCTCGGCGTCGCCGTCACCGGCGACGACGGGGACAGCGAGGCGGACTACCACCTCGAGAGCACCGTCACGACGAGCTGGGCCAACCCCGACAACGACGCTGCCGGGGCCCTCGCATTCGACAACCCCGCCACCGCCACGGCCGACGACGGCGAGCTCTCCGCCGAGGGTGCGGGCACCGGCATCGTCACCGCGACCCAGGTGGGCACCCTGGCCGGCCGCCTCGTCGCGACGCCCCGGGCCGACGACCGGGTCGCCGGGCTCCCCAGCGTGGGGACGACCGTGACCCTGAGCTCCTCGGCTGCGGGCGCCAGCTTCGAGGCGCCGCTCGTGACGGCCGTCGTCCCGGACGAGGCGAAGCCCTTCCTCACGATGACCCCGCGCG
>DASSQL010000405.1:0-2662 GCA_035702525.1 Ornithinibacter sp.
AGCCGCGGGATGGCCGAGCCGCCGGCGAGGATCACCTTGGGGCGGTGCTCGCGGGCGAGGGCCTCGACCTGGTCGTAGTCGATGTCCTCGGTGTCCTTGTCGACGCCGTAGTGCACCGCGTCGAACCACTTGCCGCTGAACGACACCTTGGTGCCGTGGGTCAGGTGCCCGCCGTGCGGCAGGCTCATCGCGAGGATCTTCTCGCCGGGCTTGAGGAACGCGCCGTAGACCGCCTGGTTGGCACTGGCCCCCGAGTGCGCCTGGACGTTGGCGTGGTCGGCCTCGAAGAGGGTCTTGCACCGCTCGATGGCCAGCAGCTCGGCCTTGTCGACCTCGCTGCACCCGCCGTAGTACCGGCGGCCGGGGTAGCCCTCGGCGTACTTGTTCGACAGCGTCGAGCCCAGCGCGGTGAGCACCTCGGGGCTGGAGAAGTTCTCGCTCGCGATGAGCTGCAGGCCGCCGCGCAGGCGGTCGAGCTCGGAGAGCAGCACCCCGGCGATGTCGGGGTCGAACGCCTCGAGGGCGCCGAAGTCGGATCCGTAGAACGTGTCAGTCATCGTCGGTCGTCTCTCGCTGCTCGGGGTTCTCGGGTGTTTCGGTGGTGTCGAGGGTGTCGGCGTCCTCGACGTCGTCGGGGGCCTCGAGGTGCTCGGCGTCGACGGGGCTCTCGGGCTCGTCGGTGCCCTCGGTCGGCTCGGTCCCGACGGCGGTCAACTCTAGGGCGTCGGCCCGGGCCCGCTCCACGACGTCCATGACGTCGGCCTCGGCGATGGCGCCGACCCGCAGGAAGACCGGCTCGTCGCGGGTGCAGTCGACGATCGTCGACGCCAGGCCCCCGGTGACCGGGCCGCCGTCGAGGTAGAACTCCACGGCGGCGCCGAGCTGGCTGGCGGCCTCGACGACGGTGCGCGAGGCGGGGTACCCGGTGCGGTTGGCACTGCTGACGGCCATCGGCCCGACCTCGCGCAGCAGCTCCAGGGCCACCGGGTCGTCGGGCATCCGCAGCGCCACGGTGCCGCCGGTCTCGCCGAGGTCCCACATCAGCGAGGGCTGGGCGCGCAGCACGATGGTGAGCGGCCCGGGCCAGAACGCCGCGACCAGCGCACGGGCGTAGTCGGGCACCTCGGTGGCCAGCCCGTCGACGGTGCGGGCGTCGGGCACCAGCACCGGAGGGGGCATGTCGGAGCCGCGCCCCTTGGCGGCGAGCAGTGCGCGCACGGCCTCCGGGGAGAACGCGTCGGCGCCGATGCCGTAGAGCGTGTCGGTGGGCAGCACGACGAGCCGGCCCTCTCGCACTCCGGCGGCGGCCTTGGGGATCGCGTCGGCCCGCCCGTGGTCGGTGGTGCAGTCGAAGACGGGGCTCATGGGGGCCAGCCTAGGGTTCCGGATTGGCCTGCACGGACACGGCTCACCGGGCGCGCCCGCCCCTAGTGTCGTCTCGCGCGGGCGCCCGCCCGCACGGACCCCACTGAAAGAGGTGTGCCCGAATGCGTGGTTCCAACCTGATCTGGACGATCGTCGGCGTGCTGCTCATCGTCGCCCTGCTGATCTTCATCCTCGGCCGCATCTGAGCAGTCCCGACCGCGTGTGAGCGAGAGCGCGCGCGGGGCCCAGGTCGAAGAGCGTGCCGGGTCCCCGCCGCGATCAGGTCCGGGAGGCCGACCGCCGCACCGCCACCGTCGTCCGGGGGCGGTTCGCGAGATCGGTGTGGTCGACGACGTCGACCCACTCCCCCGTCGCGCGCAGCGCGCGCGGCAGCGTGACACCCTGGCTGTCGGCGTGCTCCATGACGAGCACCCCGCCCGCCCGCAGCAGCACCGCGGCGCGGGCGGCGACGGCCAGCGGCACGGCCAGCCCGTCGGCCGACCCGCCGTAGAGCGCGACCGCGGGGTCGTGGTCGCGCACCTCGGGGTCGACCGGCACCGCACCCACCGGGATGTACGGCGGGTTGCTCACCACGACGTCGACCTCGCCCTCGAGGTCGTCGAAGGCCGTGGTCGCGTCACCGCACCGCAGCTCGACGTCGAGCCCGAGCCGGTCGCGGTTCGCCACCGCCCAGCCGTGGGCCAGGTCGGACAGCTCGACACCCAGCACCCGCGCCCCGGGCAGCTCGTCCTTGACGGCGAGCGCGATGGCCCCCGACCCGGTGCACAGGTCGAGCACCAGCGGGTCCGGGCCGGCGGCGGATGCCGCGGCGATCGCCAGCCCGGCCGTCACCTCGGTCTCGGGTCGGGGCACGAACACCCCGGGGCCGACCGCGAGGGTCAGCCGGCGGAAGTGCGCCCGGCCGGTGAGGTGCTGCAGCGGGATCCGGGCGAGGCGCTCCTCGACCAGCCCGTCGTAGGTGTCGAGGAACCCGGCGTCCGCGGGGTCGCGCAGCACCATCCGCCGGCGCACGTCGGCCGCGTCGGTGCCCAGCGCGAAGGCGGCCAGCTCGACGGCGTCGGCGTCGGGCGAGGCGATGCCCTCGTCGTCGAAGGCGGCCCGGGCGAACGCGACCGCCGCCTGGATCGTCGGGCGGGGGACGCTCATCGGTCGGCGATCGCGGCGAGGCGGGCGGCCTCGTCGGCGTCGACGCAGGACTGGATGACCGGGTCGAGGTCGCCGTCGAGCACCGCGTCGAGGTTGTAGGCCTTGAAACCGGTGCGGTGGTCGCTGATCC
>DASSQL010000406.1:0-7101 GCA_035702525.1 Ornithinibacter sp.
CCCCGGCTTCACCCACACCGAGTTCCACGCGCGCGCCGGCATCGCGATGTCCGCGCTGCCCGAGTCGCTGTGGCTCGACGCCGACGACGTCGTGCAGCAGGCGCTCACCGACGTCGCCCGCGGCAAGGTCGTCTCCGTGCCGGGCGCCCAGTGGAAGGTCGTGACCGCCGGGGTGCGGGTGCTGCCGCGACCGCTGCTGCGCGGTGGCGCGCTGCGCCGGCTCGACCGGTTCCGCCGGCCGGCCCAGCCCGGCTCCTGACCGCTCGGCCCGCGCGGCCGGGGCGGGTACCAGGCCCGCGTCCCGCCCCTCCTTGCTGGTGACCCGCGGCGTGCGCGGGTCCGCCCACGAAGGAGTACCGCGATGGCCTCGGGCGAGGGCGCCGCCGCCGACCAGCTGGCCGAGGCCGCCGTCGGGCGGTGAGCCGATCCGGCCTCCGGCGCCGACACCGCCCGCCGCACCGGGGGCGAAACCCCCTCGTCAGGCTCGGCGACCCGGCCTACCATCGGACGATGGTCCCGGGCGCCGAGCCTGAGGTGCTGCGCGAGTACAGGCACCTCCTGCGCACCGCCTCCGCCGACTGGCAGGAGACGGCACATCGCCACGCCCTCTGGGCGCTGGGGCCGCTGGGTCGGGGCCGGCTGCTCACCGAGCTGCAGCACCTGCTGCTCTCCGGTACCCGGCTGGGGCGCGACGACGTGCACGCCCTCGCGCGGCTGGTCGTGCTCGCCGAGCGTCGCAGCCCCCGCATCCTGCTCGACGGCCTGCCGCGCGACCTGCGCGACGACCTCGCCGCGGCCGTGGTGGGCAGCCCGATCGGCCGGATGCTGCGGGCCGGCATCGACGTCTGGGACGGCCACGACCCCGACCCGCCCCCCGAACCGCCGCCCGACCCCGACCACCACCAGCGCTGGTTCGAGCAGCGCGCGACACCCGGCGCCGCGGGCGAGCTGTCGGTGTTCCTCCACCCGTACCGCCGTCCGAACCACTGACCGCTGCCCGCTCGCGACGGCATACGGTAGGCGCGTGACCGACATCGCCGCCGACCGTGCCCGCCTCCTCGAGATCGTCCGCGCCAAGGCGATCGTGCACGGCCGGGTGACCCTGTCCTCCGGCAAGGAGGCCGACTACTACGTCGACCTGCGCCGCATCACCCTCGACGGCGAGGCCAGCCCCCTCGTCGGCCGGGTCATGCGCGACCTGGTCGCCGACCTCGACTTCGACGCCGTCGGCGGCCTGACCCTGGGTGCCGACCCCGTCGCGACCTCGATGCTGCACGCGGCGGCCGCCGCCGGTGGCCGGCTCGACGCCTTCGTCGTCCGCAAGGCCGGCAAGGCCCACGGGCTGCAGCAGCGCATCGAGGGCCCGTCGATCCAGGGCCGCCGGGTGCTCGTCGTCGAGGACACCTCCACCACGGGGGCGTCGCCGCTGGATGCCGCGCGCGCCGCCCAGGAGGCCGGGGCCACCGTGGTCGCCGTCGCCACGATCGCCGACCGCGCGACCGGTGCCGCCGAGAAGTTCGCGGATGCCGGGTTCGAGTACCGCCACGTCTTCGGGCTCGCGGACCTCGGTCTGGCCTGACCGTCCCCCTAGGATCGGGTCAGACCACCGGTCCGAGCACGGGAGCACCCATGATCATCACCATCGTCCTCGTCGTCCTGCTGGTGGCGGTCATCGGCTGGGCCGTCATCACGTACAACGGCCTGATCAAGCTGCGCAACCTGGTGCAGGAGGCCTGGCGCCAGATCGACGTCGAGCTGACCCGCCGGCACGACCTGATCGGCAACCTGGTCGAGACCGTCAAGGGCTACGCGGCGCACGAGCGGGGCACCCTCGAGGACGTCGTGAAGGCGCGCTCGGCCGCGATGGCTCCGGGGCAGTCGCCCGCCGCGCAGGCCGAGAGCGAGAACATGCTCAGCCAGGCGCTCGGCCGGCTGCTCGCGATCGTCGAGGCCTACCCCGACCTCAAGGCCAACCAGAACTTCATGGCCCTGCAGAACGAGCTCACCGCCACCGAGGACCGGATCGCCTCCGCGCGCCGCTACTACAACGCGACCGTGCGCGACCTCAACACCAAGGTCGAGACGGTGCCGAGCAACATCATCGCCGGGGTCTTCAACATCGACCGGGCCGAGTACTTCGAGGCCGTCGGGGAGCAGCGCGAGGCCCCGCGGGTCGACTTCGGCCAGCGCGACGCCGTCATCCCGCCGCCGAGCTCGTACGCCGAGGCCCCGGCAGCCGCGGCGCCCGCTGCGCCCACAGCGGCCGCTCCCCAGGACACCCCGCCGACGCCTCCGGCCCCGCCCGCCGGCCCCAGCGCGACCCCGGCATCCCCCGAGGGCCCCGGCGCCACGCCGCCCTCCACCGCCTGACGCTCGGGTCCACCGGTCGGTGGACCGGTGGTCAACCGCGCGGGCGTCGCGGCGCTGGACCACCGGGGGCAGGCTGGGGGGCATGCCGGACGCGATCACCATCAGGGGACTGACCAAGGCCTACGGGGGGAAGAACGCCGTCGACGGCCTCGACCTCGACATCCGCACCGGCGAGTGCTTCGCCCTGCTCGGCCCGAACGGTGCCGGCAAGACCACCACCGTCGAGATCGCCGAGGGGTTCCGCCCGCGCGACTCCGGCGAGGTGAGCGTCCTCGGCACCGACCCGCAGGGGGCCGGCCTCGAGTGGCGCAACCGGGTCGGCATCGTGCTGCAGTCGACCGGCGGCCTCGACCTGCTCACCCCGCGCGAGGCGCTCGCCAGCACCGCGAAGGCGTACTCGCACCCGCGCGACGTCGCCGACGTGCTCGCCTCGGTCGGCCTCGACGACAAGGCCGACACCCGGATCGTCGGCCTGAGCGGCGGCCAGCGGCGCCGGCTCGACGTGGCGCTCGGCATCGTCGGCCGCCCCGAGCTGCTGTTCCTCGACGAACCGACCACCGGCTTCGACCCGCAGGCCCGCCGCGACTTCTGGGAGCTCATCCGGGCGCTCGCCGCCGAGGGCACCACGATCCTGCTGACCACCCACTACCTCGACGAGGCCGAGAACCTCGCCGACCGGGTCGGGGTGATCGCCGCCGGCCGCCTGCTGGCCGTCGACACCCCCGAGGCGCTCGGTGGGCGCAGCGCGGAGGAGGCGACAGTCGCCTGGGAGGAGGACGGCATCCGCCGCAGCCTCACGACGTCCACGCCCACGGCCGAGGTCGCCCGCCTCGCGGCCCGGATGCCGGGCGGTGAGGTTCCTGCCCTCACCGTCACCCGGCCCTCGCTCGAGGACACCTACCTCACGATGATCGCCCCGCACGTCACCCCGCAGACCCACGACGCCCACGACCCGACGGAGGTGCCCGCATGAGTGCCATCGCCCTCGGAGTCGACCGCACGGTGCTCGAGCTGAAGATGTACTCCCGCGAGAAGGAGGCGGTCTTCTTCTCGTTCCTCTTCCCGATCCTGCTGCTCGCGCTGTTCTCGGTGATCTTCGGCAGCCAGTTCGCCGGGGCCGACTCCAACGGGATGACCGCCGGCGGCTACTTCCTGCCCGGCATGCTGTCGGCCGGCGTGCTGCTCACCAGCTTCCAGACGATGGCCATGTCGGTGACCGCAGAGCGCGACGACGGCACCCTCAAGCGGCTGCGGGCCACGCCGATGCCGCCGGTCGCCTACTTCCTGGGCAAGGTCGGCCTCGTCGCGATCTCCTCGACCGTGCAGGTCGCGCTGCTCCTGCTCGTGGCCCGGCTCTTCTTCGGCGTCCAGCTGCCGTCGACGGCCGACCGCTGGGCGGTGTTCGCGCTGGTCTTCGCCCTCGGGGTGTTCGGGGGGACCGTGCTCGGCATCGCGTACTCGTCGATGGCGACCGCGCGCACCGTCGGAGCCGTCGTCATCGGACCGATGCTGGTGCTGCAGTTCATCTCCGGGGTCTACATCGCCTTCGACGACGTGCCCCAGTGGCTGCAGCAGGTGGCGTCGGTCTTCCCGCTGAAGTGGATCGCCCAGGGCATGCGCTCGGTGTTCTACCCCTCCGACCTGGCGTCCGCCGAGATGGTCGGCTCCTGGGAGACCGGCCGCACCGCGCTGGTGCTGTTCGCCTGGGCGGTGGGCGGGCTGGTCCTGTGCGTGCTCACCTTCAAGTGGTTCAAGCGCGGCACCACGTGAGCGGCCGCACCCCACAATGAGTGACGTGACGGCGACACCAGCGACCTCCCGCGAGGAGTTCGGCGCGATGTGGCGGCGGCAGCAGCCGTACTGGCACGCCGTGTTCGCGATCGTCTGGGCCGCCGCCGTCGTCGTGACGCTGATCGACGACCCGGGGCCGAACGGCCGGGGGCCCTCCCTCGTCCTGCTCGGCGTCATCGCGCTCGCCTACGTGGTGCTCGGCACCCGGGCGATGACCAGCCGGGACCTGCGCTGGGCGGTGGCCTACCAGGTCGTCGCGTGGGCCGCGCTGCTCGGCATCCAGTGGGTCGACCCCAGCACCCAGGCCTGGCTGCTCTACTTCACGCTCTTCCCCCAGCTGTGGGCGATGGTGCCGACCCGGTGGGCCGCCATCGGCACGGTCGTCGTGGTGGCCGCCTTCTCCCTCGTGCGGTGGGCGCAGTCCGACTTCTCGGCCGGCGCCCTCACCGAGATCCTCATCTCCGGCACCATCTCGATGGGGCTGTCGCTCTCGCTCGGGCTGTTCATCAACCGGATCGTCGGCGAGGCGGAGAGCCGCGCCGAGACGATCGACGAGCTGCGTGCCACCCAGGCCCGCCTGGCTGCCGCGGAGCGCGACCGCGGCGTGCACGAGGAGCGTGAGCGCATCTCGCGCGAGATCCACGACACCCTGGCCCAGGGGTTCACCTCGGTGGTCGCCCTCTCCCGCGCGGCGCAGGCCGCGCTGGCCCGCGGCGACACCGCCGCGGCGGGTGAGCGGCTGGCGCTCATCGAGCACACGGCATCCGACAACCTCGACGAGGCCCGGCTGATCGTCGCCGAGCTGACCCCCGGCCACCTCCAGTCGCGCACCCTCGGTGAGGCTCTGGAGCGGCTGGGCGCGGCGGTGAGCAGCGAGACCGGGATGCGCGCCGACGTCCGGGTGGCCGGCGACCCGGTGCCGCTGGGCGGGTCGGCCGAGGTGGTCATCCTGCGCACCGCCCAGGAGGCGCTCTCGAACGTGCGCCGGCACGCCTCGGCCGCGCACGTCGACCTCACCCTGGCCTATGACGACCCCGAGCGGGTGGTGCTGACCGTGCGCGACGACGGGCTGGGCTTCGACCGTGACGGGCTCCGGTCGGGGTTCGGGCTCGACGGCGTGGAGGCCCGCGCGGCCGAGGTGGGCGGGGCGGTCGAGGTGCTCAGCGAGCCGGGCACGGGTACGACGCTGCGCCTGGTGGTGCCGCGGTGATCCGGCTGCTGGTCGTCGACGACCACCCCGTCGTGCGTGCCGGCATGGTGGCGGTGCTGGGCGAGGAGAGCGACTTCGAGGTGGTGGGGGAGGCCGCCAACGGCGCGGAGGCCCTCGGCCTGGTGCCGCGGCTGCGCCCGGACGTGGTGCTGATGGACCTGCGGATGCCGGTCATGGACGGCGCCGAGGCGACCGCCCGGATCACGGCGGAGGCCGGTGCGCCCCAGGTGCTCGTGCTGACGACCTACGACACGGATGCCGACATCGTGCGGGCCGTGGAGGCGGGCGCTCGCGGGTACCTGCTGAAGGACGCCCCGACCGACGTGCTGGCCGACGCGATCCGGCGGGCGGCCCGCGGCGAGACGGTGCTGGCACCACCGGTGGCGGCCCGCCTCGCCGACCGGCTGCGCGCGCCGGCCCGGCCCGAGCTGACCGGGCGCGAGGTCGAGGTGCTGGGACTGGTCGCCCGGGGGCTGTCGAACGCCGACATCGGGCGCGAGCTGTTCATCGGGGAGGCGACGGTCAAGACGCACCTCATCCGGGCCTTCGCCAAGCTCGGCGTCACCGACCGCACGGCAGCGGTGACCGCGGCCTACGCCTCGGGGCTGATCGAGCTACCCCGGCACTGAGCTCAGATCGAGCCGTCGCGGGCGTCCTCGACGACCTCGCCGACGGCCTCGGTGGCCAGGGCCGCCGCGGCCTTCGCCTCGCGCCGGTGCTTGAGGTACTCGTAGACCATCGGCAGCACCGAGAGGAACACGACGAGCAGGATCGCGGCCTCGAGGTTGTCGCGGATGACCGGGACGCCGCCGAGGAAGTAGCCGGCCAGCGTGATGGACGAGACCCACAGGGCCGCGCCGACGGCCGACCAGGTGAAGAAGTGCCGGCGGTTCATCCGGCCGATGCCGGCCACGAGGGTGATGTAGGTGCGCACGATCGGCACGAAGCGCCCGATGACCAGGGCCTTCGCCCCGTGCTTCTCGAAGAAGTCGTGGGTCTGGTCGAGGTACTTCTTGCGGATGATCCGGCCGTCGTGGTTGCGCAGCGGCGCGCCGATCGCCCGGCCGATCTCGTAGCCGACGACGTTGCCCGCGAAGGCCGCGACGAACAGCGCGGGGATCGCGACGACCAGCGGGATGTCCAGCTCGCCGCCCGCGATGAAGATGCCGATCGCGAAGAGCAGGGAGTCGCCGGGCAGGATCGGGAAGAAGAGCCCGCACTCGACGAAGACGATGACCAGGGAGATCCAGAAGAAGGCGGTCCCGTAGGTGTCGAGGAGGTACTGGGGGTCCATCCAGTTGGGCCCGAGTGCGTGCATCACGGGGTCAAGGGTACGGGGAGCAGACCGTCATCCCCGCTTCCGCGACCTGTGCGGTGGCTGTGCGCGGGAGGCGCCGGCCCGCCCGCCCCTCGGGCAGACATCGGGGCGATCCGTGCTCCGGCGTTACATTGAGCGACGGAACGGGCCGCCCCAGCCCGTCCACGGCCCCGAAAACGAAGGATCCAGCATGTCCGTCTCCCTCCCCGTCCGCCTGCTCGGCGTGGCCATCGCGGGTACCGCCGTCGTCGCCCTCGCCGCCTGCGGTGCCCCCGTCGACGAGGCCGGCTCGTCGGGCTCGGCCAGCGCCTCCGCGTCGGCCTCCGCCACCTGCGACCCCGCGTCGATGAAGACCAAGACCGCCGGCACGCTGACGGTCGGCACCGACAAGCCCGCCTACGAGCCGTGGTTC
>DASSQL010000407.1:0-2332 GCA_035702525.1 Ornithinibacter sp.
GAGATCGCCGTCGAACGCGCCGAGCTCACCGCGGCAGGCGTGCGCGACGCAGCCCCGCTGGGCGGCGGGCCGCCGCTGCCAGCAATGCCGCCCGCACCAGCGCAGGGCGGCGCGAGCCCGGCCCAGATCATGGCCCAGTCCGGCGCCTCCTCGGGTGCACCCGCCGTGCTCGCACGTGCGCACCACGGCTCGGTGAGCAAGGAGCAGCGCGCCACGATCGAGGAGGAGCTGAAGTCGGGGCGGCTGCCGGCCGTGGTGGCGACCAGCAGCCTCGAGCTCGGCATCGACATGGGTGCCGTCGACCTCGTGGTGCAGGTCGAGTCGCCGCCCTCGGTCGCCTCCGGGCTGCAGCGCGTGGGTCGCGCCGGGCACCAGGTGGGGGCCGTGAGCCGTGGCGTCCTGTTCCCCAAGTTCCGCGGCGACCTCGTGCAGACCGCGGTGGTCGTCGAGCGCATGCTGGCCGGCCAGATCGAGGCGCTGCACCTGCCGAACACCCCGCTCGACGTGCTCGCCCAGCAGGTCGTCGCGATGTGCGCCCTCGACGAGTGGTCCGTCGACGAGGTCCTCGCCCTGGCCCGCCGCTCGGCCTCCTACTCCACCCTCACCAGGCCGGTGCTCGAGTCGGTGCTCGACATGCTCGCGGGGCGCTACCCGAGCGACGAGTTCGCCGAGCTGCGCGCCCGCATCACCTGGGACCGGTTGTCCGACACCCTCACCGGGCGACGCGGGGCCCAACGCCTCGCCGTCACCTCGGGCGGCACCATCCCCGACCGCGGGCTGTACGCCGTCTTCCTCGCCACCGGCGAGGGCCCCGGGCGCCGGGTCGGAGAGCTCGACGAGGAGATGGTCTACGAGTCGCGGGTCGGCGACCTGTTCACCCTCGGCACCAGCACCTGGCGCATCGAGGACATCACCCACGACCGGGTGCTCGTCACCCCTGCCCCCGGGCTGCCCGGCCGGCTGCCGTTCTGGAAGGGCGACTCGCTCGGCCGCCCCGCCGAGCTGGGCCGAGCCGTAGGCGCCTTCGTCCGCGAGCTCGAGGCACTCACCCCGGATGCCGCGCGCGAACGGGTGAAGGCGGCCGGCCTCGACGACTGGGCGGCCGACAACCTGCTCGGCTACCTGCGCGAGCAGCGGGAGGCCACCGGCCACGTCCCGGACGACCGAGCCATCGTCGTCGAGCGCTTCCGCGACGAGCTCGGCGACTGGCGGGTCGCCATCCTCTCCCCGTTCGGTGCCCAGGTGCACGCCCCGTGGGCGCTGGCGGTGAGCGCCCGGATGCGCGACCGGTTCGGGGTCGACGTGCAGGCGATGCACGGCGACGACGGCATCGTCCTGCGCCTGCCCGACATCGAGCTCGACGACCTCGACGGCGTGCGCGACCGCGGGGTCGGCCGCGAGCTGCTCGACCTGGTCACCCTCGACCCCGACGACGTGCGCGGCATCGTCACCGAGGAGATCGGCGGGTCGGCCCTGTTCGCGGCACGGTTCCGCGAGTGCGCGGCCCGGGCCCTGCTGCTCCCCCGCCGCCGGCCCGACCGGCGCCAGCCGCTGTGGCAGCAGCGCCAACGGGCCTCGCAGCTGCTCGAGGTCGCCAGCCAGTACCCGACCTTCCCGATCGTGCTCGAGGCGGTCCGTGAGTGCGTCCAGGACGTCTTCGACGTTCCCGGGCTGGTCGACCTGATGCGCGACATCGGCTCCCGCAAGGTCACCGTCGTCGACGTCGAGAGCAGCACTCCGTCGCCGTTCGCCAAGTCGCTGCTGTTCGGCTACGTCGCACAGTTCCTCTACGAGGGCGACTCCCCGCTGGCCGAGCGCCGCGCCGCCGCGCTGGCCCTCGACCCCAGCCTGCTCGCCGAGCTGCTCGGCACGAGCGAGGGGCTGGCCCTGCGCGACCTGCTCGATGCCGAGCAGATCGCCCGCACCGAGGCCGAGCTGCAGCGGCTCACTCCCGAGCGGGCCGCCCGCGACGCCGATGACGTGCTCGACCTGCTCCGGTCGCTCGGGCCCCTGCCGGTCGACGGCATCCTGGCCCGGTGCCGCGAGGGCACCACCGGTGACGACGTCGAGGGCTGGCTGGCGGGCCTGCACGACGCTCGGCAGGTCATCGCGGTGCGCGTCGCCGGCGAAGACCGGTGGTCGGCCATCGACGACGCCTCCCGGCTGCGCGACGCGCTCGGCGTCTCCCTGCCGCCCGGCGTGCCGCAGGCCTTCCTCGAGCCGGTCGCCGACCCGCTCGGCGACCTCGTCGCCCGCTACGCCCGCACGCACGTGCCGTTCCACGCCGCCGAGGTGGCGCGTGCCTACGGGCTCGGGGCGGCGGTCGCGCACA
>DASSQL010000408.1:0-3834 GCA_035702525.1 Ornithinibacter sp.
GGCGAACGCCTCGTCGTCGACCAGGCCGACCTCCTCGAAGCGGTCCAGCAGCCGGGTGGCGAGCGCGTCCGGGACGCCCTTCTTCGCCAGCTTGCCGGCCAGCTCCGAGCGGGTGCGGGCCTGCCCGGTCAGCTGGTCGAGCAGGATCTTGCGGGCGACCGCCTCCTGGTCCTCGGCGGGACCCGCGGTGACCGGGTCGACCGGCACCGCCGGGCCGCCCTCGACGCGGGCGCCGGTCGGCTCGTCGGGCACCTCGATGCCGGCGTTCGCGAGCCAGGCCCGCACCCCGGCGTGGACGTCGCCCACGCCGTCGGCAGGGACCGACGCAGGGCCGCCCGTCCGGTCCCCTGGGAGGGAGGGACCGGACGGGCGGCGGCCGGACGGTGGCACCGGTGCGGCAGGGCTCAGAAGTCGATCCCGGTGGGCTCGAGGTTCACCGGGGCGTCCTCGGGGGTGTCGACCTGGGGCCCGATGCCGAGCTTCTCGAGGATCCGCTTCTCGATCTCGTTGGCGAGGTCGGGGTTGTCCCGCAGGAAGTTGCGGGAGTTCTCCTTGCCCTGGCCGAGCTGGTCGCCCTCGTAGGTGTACCAGGCGCCGGCCTTGCGGATCAGGCCCGCCTCGACGCCGACGTCGATGAGGCCGCCCTCGCGGCTGATGCCCTGGCCGTACATGATGTCGAACTCCGCCTGCTTGAACGGCGGGGCGACCTTGTTCTTGACGACCTTGACGCGGGTGCGGTTGCCGACCATCTCCTGGCCGTCCTTGAGGGTCTCGATGCGTCGCACGTCGAGACGGACCGAGGAGTAGAACTTGAGCGCCCGGCCACCGGTCGTGGTCTCCGGGGAGCCGAACATCACGCCGATCTTCTCGCGCAGCTGGTTGATGAAGATCATCGTGGTGCCGGCGCCGTTGAGCGCACCGGTCATCTTGCGCAGCGCCTGGCTCATCAGCCGGGCCTGGAGGCCGACGTGGCTGTCGCCCATCTCGCCCTCGATCTCGGCGCGGGGCACGAGCGCGGCGACCGAGTCGACGACGATCAGGTCGAGCGCCCCCGAGCGGATCAGCATGTCGGCGATCTCGAGGGCCTGCTCACCGGAGTCCGGCTGCGAGACCAGCAGCGCGTCGGTGTCGACGCCGAGCGCCTTGGCGTAGTCGGGGTCGAGGGCGTGCTCGGCGTCGATGAACGCCACGATGCCGCCGGCCCGCTGGGCGTTGGCCACCGCGTGCAGGGCGACCGTCGTCTTGCCCGAGGACTCCGGGCCGTAGATCTCCACGACCCGCCCGCGCGGCAGACCGCCGAGACCGAGCGCGATGTCGAGGGAGATGGCCCCGGTCGGGATCACCTGGAGCGGCGCGCGGACGTCGTCGCCGAGCCGCATCACCGATCCCTTGCCGAACTGCCGTTCGATGTTCGCGAGCGCTGCGTCGAGCGCCTTGTCGCGGTCTCCACCAGCCATGGGAGTAGTCCGTCCGTCTGTCCGCTTCGAAGCGGAGCCTGCTGTCTTCTTCATCGCGAGTGACACTAGAGAGACCCTCCGACAGTCCGCGAGCCCGATGTCGCAGCCTGGGGATCTCCCCGGGTGAGTCGGTGGCCCTGTTGATCGTCTGTTCGTCGTAGCCGACTCTAGCCCGAACAGGTGTTCGACCCGCCGCCCGACACGCCGGGTCCCCGGAACAGCCCGGAACGGGCCGGGCTCAGGCCGGCAGCCGCACCAGGAACCGGCAGCCGGGCCCCACGTTGCGCACCTCGACCTGCCCGTGGTGCGCCTCCACCAGCCCCTTGACGATGGCCAGCCCGAGCCCGGCGCCGGAGGTCTCGTCGGGGGTGCGTGCGTGGCTGCCGCGCCAGGCCACGTCGAAGACCCGGTCCAGGTCCTCGCGGGGGATGCCGCCGCAGCCGTCGCTGACGCCGAGCTCGACGCCGTCGGCCACGGCGCGCCCGCTGATCTCGACGGTGCCGTCGGCGGGCGTGTGCCGGATGGCGTTCATCACCAGGTTGGCGACCACCCGCGACAGGCCGGCGGGGTCGGCCCGGAGCAGCACCCCCGGCTCGACCGTCCCACCCAGCCGCACCCGCTTGGCCCGGGCGACCGGGTCGGCCGTGGCGATGGCCTCGCTGACCAGGTCGCCGAGGTCGACGGTCTGCCGCCCGGCCGGCAGCACACCCGCGTGGATGCGGGACAGCTCGAAGAGGTCGTCGACCATCCGCACCATCCGGTCCACCTCCGCCCGCATCTGGGCGTGGTAGCGCTGCGGGTCCTCGGCCAGGCCGTCCTCGAGCGCCTCGGCCATCGCGCGCAGCCCGGCCAGCGGGGTGCGCAGGTCGTGCGACACCCACGACACCAGCTCCCGGCGCGACGTCTCCAGCCGCTGCTCGCGGGCGCGCGACTCGGCCAGCCGCTCGCTGGTGCGGGTCAGCTCCTCGGAGAGCCCGGCGAACTCGGCGGGTCCGCGCCCGTCCGGCTCACCCCGCTCGAAGCGGCCGCTCTCCCCGAACCGGCGGGTGTCCTCGCGCAGCGACCGGGACGCGCGTACGACGGTCGCGCCGGCCGCCATCGCGAACAGCAGGGCCACGACGCCCGCCACGAGCAGCACGGTGAGCACCACCGAGAAGTCGTGGGCGGACAGGAACATCGCCCGCGCCGTCCCGAACACCCCGGCGACGACGGCCAGGACCGCGACGAGCGCGACGCCGAGCGGCAGCCAGCGCAGCGAGCCGTGCCGCAGCAGCCGCCCCACGACCAGCCCGAGCAGACCGACCGAGCCGGACCAGGCGACGGCGATGAGCACCACCGCGACGCGGTCGCTCACAGGGCCGCCTCCCACCGGTAGCCGACGCCCCAGACCGTGCGCAGCCGCGTCGGCCGCGTGGGGTCCTGCTCCACCTTCTCCCGGAGCCGGCGCACGTGCACCGTCACCGTCGACTGGTCGCCGAACGACCAGCCCCACACGTCGGCGAGCAGCTGGTCGCGGGAGAAGGCCACGCCCGGGTGGGTCACGAGGTGGAGCAGCAGGTCGAACTCGCGGGCGGTGAGCGCCAGCTCGCGGCCGGCGCGGGTCACCACGTGCCGCACCGGGTCGACGACGAGGTCGCCGTCGGTGACCGGTGTGCGCGCCGGCTCGTCGCGGCCCTCGCCGGCCCGGCGGAGCACGGACTCCACCCGCAGCACGAGCTCGCGGGGGCTGAACGGCTTGGTCACGTAGTCGTCGGCGCCCTGCTCCAGCCCCACCACCCGGTCGGTCTCCTCCCCCAGGGCGGTCAGCATGATGACCGGCACGTCGCCGGCGGCCCGCAGCCGGCGGCACACCTCCAGGCCGTCGATGCCGGGCAGCATCAGGTCCAGGACGACCAGGTCGGCGGGGTGGTCGCGCATCGCGGCCAGCGCCCGCTCGCCGTCCACGGCCTCGTCGACGTCGTGACGGGCCGCGCGCAGGTAGGACACGACCACCTCCCGCACCGTGTGGTCGTCGTCGACCACGAGCACCCTGGCCATCAGGATGCCCCCTGGCCGGACCGGTGTCGCCGGAGCAGCGCCGCCGCGAGCACGACGGCGACGACCAGGAGCGCGAGCCCGAGCCACAGCGCGCCGTACGACCGGGGCAGCAGCCACGGGTCGTCGGGCTTCGCACCGAAGCGGCCGAGCACCGGGACCGCGGTGAGCGTGACGGTGAGCAGCACGACGAAGCCCGCGACCACCGGGCCGCGGCTCCAGGGCGGGAGCCGCGGCAGCAGCGCGACACCGAGCAGCACCACCACGGGCGCGAGCACGGCGTCGTGCGCCACCACTCCCCCGGCCAGCCAGACGACCGTGGCGACCAGGTTCGTCAGGCCGC
>DASSQL010000409.1:0-7966 GCA_035702525.1 Ornithinibacter sp.
AGCGGTGCTCACCGGAGACGCCGGCGGCGTCGTGGCCGACACCGTCTTCGACCCCACCGGCCAGCTGCCGTCGATGTGGTTCCAGGGCACCGAGCCGCACGACGCGCCTCGTCAGCGGTGGCACCTCGACCTGTGGGTCGCACCCGAGGTGGCGCAGGAGCGGATCGCCGCAGGTGTGGCAGCCGGCGGCACGGTCGTCGACGACTCCGAGGCTCCGTCGTTCACCGTGCTCGCCGACCCCGACGGCAACAAGGTGTGCGTCTGCACGTCCCTCGACCGCGCCTGAGCGGGGCCACCGACACAGTGGCGGCGCGGGACTTCCGTCGTGTCGGGGAAGCTTCCCCGACACCAGTGAACAACCGCGTCGTCACAGTGATGTCGGGGAAGCTCGGCGCTCACGACGGGGGTGCGGGGAGGCTCAGCGGGTGATGACCGTGGGCAACGGGGCGAACCCGTTGAAGCCCACCGTCGAGTAGCACGTCGAGTACGCACCGGCGGCGTGGATGCGCAGCTCGTCGCCCTCGGCGAGCGACAGCGGCAGCCAGACCGGGGTGGTCTCGTAGAGCACGTCCGCGCTGTCGCAGGTCGGGCCGGCGAGGACGCACGGGCCGGTGGTCCCGGTGGCGCCGGGCGTCTCCAGGCGGTAGCGGATCGCCTCGTCGAGGGTCTCGACCAGCCCGGTGAAGACCCCCGCGTCGACGAACACCCACCGGGCACCACCGCGGTCGACGACGCCGACCACGCTGGTGACGACCGTGCCGGCATCCCCGACCACGCCGCGGCCCGGCTCCACGAGGGTGCGCGGCCGGTCCGCGCCGAACGCCGTGGTCAGGGCGGCGTCGATGGCGCGCCCGTAGTCGGCGATCGGGATCGGCTCGCCGTCGAGCCGGGCCGGGAAGCCGCCGCCGAGGTCGAGCAGCCAGGGGTGGTGGCCAGCGGCGCGGACGTCGGCGAAGACCCGCGCAGCCGACGCGACGGGTGCGGCCCAGGCGTGCGGGTCGCGCTGCTGCGAGCCGACGTGGAAGGAGACCCCCGCGGGGTCCAGGCCGACGCGACCGGCCGCCACGAGCAGCTCGACCGCGTCGTCGACGGTGCAGCCGTACTTGCGCGACAGCGGCCAGTCCGAGCCGGAGCCGGACGTCACGATCCGCACGAGCACCGACGACCCCGGGGCGGCCGCCGCGAGCTTGGCGACCTCCCCGGCGGAGTCGACGACGAACAGCCGCACCCCGAGGGCGTACGCCTCGGCGAGGTGGTCACGTCGGGCGACCGGGTTGGAGTGCACGAGGTGGGATGCCGTGGCGCCCGCCTCGAGCGCGGCGCGCACCTCGGTCGGGCTGGCGACGTCGAACCGGCACCCGGCCTGGGCGAGCGCCCGGAGCAGCACCGGGTGCGGGTTGGCCTTGACGGCGTAGTGGATCGCGGTTCCGGGCAGCGCGGACGCGAGCGCGAGGTATCGGGTGACCGCGGTACCGACGCTCAGCTCGAGTCGCGGGGTGGGTGCCACCGGGTACACCGGGCCCGCTGAGGCAACCGGGACGCGGCTCGGGGTGGTCTCGCGCGCCGGGGCGGCGCTCTGGACGGAGATCGACATGGGGTCCTCCTGCAACGGGGTGCTGAAGGTGAGGAGCGCCGGGGGCCGCGGGAGATACCAACGACGCGCGGTCGACCGGCGTGGCCCACCACCGTGGTCGACCCGCGCGGCAGGCCGTCAGTCGACGCCGAGGCCACCCTCGCGAGCCCGGACGATGGCCGCCGAGCGGTCGGGCACCCCGAGCTTGGTCAGCACGGTCGAGACGTTGTTGCGCACCGTCTTCGGGCTGAGCACGAGCCGGCGCGAGATGGTCAGGTTGTCGTAGCCGCGAGCCACGAGGTCGAGCACCTCGCGCTCGCGGTCGGTGAGCTCCGGAAACGGCACCCGCGCCGAGGTGCGGCCGGCGGTGAGCGCGGCAACCGCCCGAGCCGCGACCGCGGGCCCGAGGATGACCTCGCCGTTCGCGACCGCGCGCACCGCCCGCTCGACCTCCTCGGGCGAGGCGCCCTTGAGCAGGTAGCCACGCGCTCCCACCCGCATGCAGGCGACCACCGACTCGTCGTCCTCGCGCATCGTGACGACGAGCACCCGCACCTGCGGGTCGCGGCGCACCAGCGCGCGGGTCGTCTCGATGCCGGAGTCCTCACCGAGGTGGAGGTCCATCAGCACCACGTCGACCGAGCCCGGCGCGATCGCCAGTGCCTGCGCCGCGTCCGAGGCCTGGGCCACGACGTCGATGCCGTCGAGCGAGCCGAGCAGCCCCGCCATGCCGAGCCGGAAGACGGGGTGGTCGTCGACGATCGCGACCCGGATCGGATCAGCCACGAGCCGACACCCCCAGCGGGAGGACCGCCTCGACCGAGGTCCCGGCGCCGGGCGAGGAGTGGATCTCGAGCCGGCCGCCCTGCTCCTCGGCGCGCTCGCGCATCGACCGGCTGCCCACGCCCGCGCGGGCGTCGTCACCGATGCCGCGGCCCGCGTCGGACACCATCACGCTGAGCACCCCCGACGACGACGTGGTGCGCACCGTGCACTCGCCGGCCCCGCTGTGCCGGCTGACGTTGACCAGCGCCTCGCCGATGATGCCGTAGGCGGCGGCCGCGACGGATGGGTCGGCGAGCTCGTCGTGCTCGAGGTCGAGGTGCACCACGAGGCCGTCCTCGGCGTAGCGCGCCGCCAGCTCCTCGAGCGCGGCCCCGAGGCCCAGCTCGTCGAGCACCGGCGGCAGCAGGCTGTGCGACAGGGTGCGCACGTCGGCGACCCGCTGGTCGAGCTCGTCCTGCAGCGTCGCGAGCAGCTCGGCGGCCGCGGCCGGGTCGCTGTCGAGCAGGTTCCGCGCGCCGCGCAGCCCGAGCCGCAACCCGGCCAGCGACGGCCCGAGCCCGTCGTGGATCTCACGCCGGATGACGCGTCGCTCGGCGAGCCTGGCGCTCGCCAGCCGCCGCCGTGACTCCTCGACCTCGCGGGCGGCCCGGGTCACGGCCACCGCCGCGGCGACGACGTTCGCGAGGTCGCCCAGGGTGCGCTGCCCGGCCGCACCGAGCGACTCGCCACCGGGGAGGGTGACCGACATCGCCCCGACCTCCTCGCCGCGGTGCCGCAGGGCGACGACCACGGGCGAACCGGACGGCACCCCCCAGACGACGTCGTCGGCATCCGGCACGGTCAGGGTCACCGACTCCAGGCGCATGGCGGTACCGACGTCCTCGGCGAGGCCGCCGAGCAGCGCCTCTGCGGACCCGGCGAGGCTGAGGTGGCTGCCGATCCGGCGCACGACGTGGTCGGGGGCGGCCGCGGAGCCGTGCACGAGCCGGTGCACCCGCCGCTCGAGCCACAAGCGGGCCGGCTGCACCGCGACCGCGACCGCGGCGGCACCCACGAGCTGACCGAACCCCGAGCCGGGAACCGCCCGGGTCACCAGCCAGGTCACCACGACGTAGGTGGCCGTCAGGGTGACCGTCATCAGGCCGGCGAGCACGGTGCGGCTCACGGCGAGCTGCAGCCCCCACATCCGGCCCCGCAGCACCGCGACGAGCACGGCCGCGGGGTAGACGGCCTGCGAGGCGAGGTGCAGCGCGGGCGTCACCCAGACGGGGATGTCGGCCAGGCCCGGCGGCAGCGCCAGCGGCACGAACGACAGGGCGAGCACCGCCGAGCCGAGCGCCAGCCAGCCCAGCCCGTTGCGCTCGGCGACCGGTCCGTGCCGGTGGCGCCGCTCGACGGCTGCCGACGTGACCAGGCCGAGGACGACCACGGCCGTCACGAGCGGCGTGAAGGCCACCTCGAGCCCGACGGCCTGGCAGACCACCAGGACGACGATCAGCGCGCCACCCGCGACGACGCCCCACACGGCGCGACCGAGCGGGTGGTCGCGCACCAGCCAGGGGACGACGAGGAAGAGCGCGAGCGTGCCGGGTACCCAGGCCAGCCCCTGCAGCATGCCGACTGCCTCGACGGCCGGGAGGCCGGGATGGTCGTCGCCGAACGCCCGGTAGCCGAACCCCAGTGCGGCCAGGCCGCCACCGACGGCCGCGAGGGCCAGCAACCACGGCACCGGATGCCGGCGCCGAGCCAGGATGACGGACGCGACCGTGCCGTAGACGCAGGCGACGGTGACGTCGACGGCGAAGAACCACAGCGCCTCGTCGGCCGGGACCCGGGCGGCGACGACGAGGACGACCGCGAGCACGGCAAGGCCCCAGGCCGCCACGGCGATGACCGTGGCGGCCCGGGGCATTCCCTCCGCTCCCGGAGCGACCCGTCCGTCCATGCTGACGGCACCATAGCGGTGCGGCCCGTCGGGGGTGCGGGGTTGCCGGGGCCGTCGAGCGGGCGCCGATCGGGGCAGGTCAGGCACGTCGCGCGCGGTCCCCCAGCGCGAGGCCGAGCGCCGTGACGAGCAGCCAGAGCGGCCCGGTCATCCCCGCCATGTACTGCAGCGGCGAGAGCCCGAGGACCAGGGTGACCCCGCCGAGGACGGCTCCGACCCAGCCCACCCAGCGGGCGGTGGCGCCGTGGCGCAGGGACGCGACGGCCACCGCGATGCCGCAGATGCCGGCGCCGACCCACAGCCACGGGACGGTGCCCACCCAGTGGCCGAAGAAGACCGCGGCCTCCGGGACGAGCTGGTCGTCGGGCTGGCTCACGCCGAAGACGAACTCCGTGGTGAGCCCCGATCCCATCAGCATGGCCACGGCCACGAGGCCGAGGCCGGCGGCGGCGACGTCCGGCAGCAGGCTGCGCGAGGGCAGCTGGCCGGCCAGCCGGCGGCGCAGGCCCGCGGCGAAGACCACGAGCAGGGCGAGGCCGACCGTGGTCGCCGTGTGGAAGGTGAGGATGGCGGCCGTCTGCTCCGCGAGGCGGCCGACGATGGCGCCGGGGTCGCCCGCGACATCCGGTGCGTAGACGGCGTCGACCTGCATCGAGGCGCCGATGGAGACGAGTCCGGCGAGTCCGGCGCCGACACCCGCCCAGGCCCAGAGCCGGCGGGAGGGGGTGGCGGGAACGGTGGTCGCGGTGCTCGCGTCGAGGGCGTGGGCCGCGGGCCCGGGGGTGGTGGTGGTCATGGTGGTGCGTCCTTCGTGCGTCGGTGTGTGGAGCACCAACGGTGGCCGCACCCGCGTCCCGGCCGACAGGGCCCGGTGTCCCGACCGTCCGGGAGGTTCTGCCGGGACTCAGGCCGCGCCCGTGGTCCCGGTCGTGCCCACGTCGATCTCCTCGCCGTAGGTGGTGTCGACGATGATCGCCAGCCCGTCGGGCACGGTGCCGTCGAGCTGGCGCAGCAGCTCGTCGGTCGGCGGCAGGTCGCCGGGCGGTACGCGCACCTCGATGCGGAACGAGCTGGAGGTGAAGGTGACGTCGGTGACCTCGGCCTCGGGGGTGCCGGACAGCCAGCCCTCGGCGACCGTCTGGATCTGCCCGGTCCACGAGTGCAGCAGCAGCACCAGGCCGGTGTTCAGGGCCAGCGGCACGAGCACGGCGACGAGGAGGGCGACGAGGGTGAGGGACGACTTGCGTCGGGCGCCGACCGCGCGGGCCTCGGCGTCGGCATCGGCGGAGTAGCCCAGCGCCGCGAAGAGGATCGTGCCCGCGATCACCATCGAGACGAGGTTCGAGACGAACAGGAGCAGGGCGCCCAGCGCGAGCGAGATCGACCCCTCGCCCAGGCAGATGCCGACCACCGCGAGCGGCGGCACCAGCGAGATGGCGATGGCGACGCCGGGAAGGACCGCGGCGACGTCGCGGCGGGACAGCCCGACGGCACCGGCCAGGCCGGTCGCGATCGCCGCGATGAGGTCGACCACCGTCGGCGAGGTGCGACTGGTGATCTGCGAGTTGGTCTGCAGGTCGATGTCGGGCACCACGAACGCCGCGACGACCCCGATGAGCACCACCACGATCGCGCCGAAGAGGACGAACCGCCCGGCCCGGATCCGCTCCCGCTTCACGATGCCGAGGGCGATGCCCATGATCGGGGTCGAGAGCGGCGCGATGATCATCGCCCCGATGACCGTCGCCGTGGAGTCGGCGAGCACGCCGGCGGTCGCGATGATCCCCGAGAGCACGAGCATGGTCCAGAACGCCGACTGCTTCGCGCGGGTGTCACCCGAGCGCAGGTCGAGGTCGTCGGACAGCTCGTCGAGCGTTCGCCGCTGGTTCTCGGGCAGGACCCGGTCCCGCAGACCGATGTTCATGCCGCCGAGTATGCCGCTCGCCGTCGCGGAGGGTCGGCGGGTCCGGGCGGACGCGCCCGGGCGAGCCGCGCCGTGCGTTCGGGCGCCCGCGGGTACCGTCGAACGCAGGAGCCGTCGAACCCGGAGGAGGGTCGCCATGCGCAGGTCCCGCACCACGGTCAGCAGCGTCGCCGTGCTGTCCGTCCTGGCGCTCACCCTCGCGGGCTGCTCCGACGACGGGCCGGCGACCCCGATGCCGACCCAGTCGTCCACCGCACCGACCTCCTCCCCCAGCCCGAGCGCCTCCGCGTCGACCGGCACGCCGACCCCGACGGGCAGCGCGTCGCCCAGTGGCACGGCATCCGTCCCTCCCGGGTTCTCGCTCGATGCGGTCAGCTCACCGCGCTACCCGAACCTCGGTGGCGACCTCGGGGCGATCGGCGTGGTGCGGGTAGGCCGGCACACCGGCTACGACCGGGTGGTGTGGCAGTTCCCCGGCACCGGGCGTCCGTCGTTCCAGGTGCACTACGTCGACCAGCCGCTCGCCGACGGCAGCGGTGACGTCGTCGACGTGCCCGGAGCCGCGTATCTCGAGGTGATGATCAGCTCGGTGGCCATCCCCGCAGAGAGCGTGCCGCGGCCCAAGAACGCCTCGGCCGCCTCGCTGGCCGGCACCGTCATCGCGCAGGCGCGCCCGGTCTACGGCGGCTTCGAGGCCGTCGGCCAGGCCTTCGTCGGGGTGCGCGACCGCCAGCGGCCGTTCAAGGTCGCCGTGCTCACCAACCCGACCCGGCTCGTGGTCGACGTCTACTCGGGCTGAGGCCGGTCGCGCAGGTCGAGCTCGCGGTGCCAGGACTGGGTGCGGTAGTCGGTGACCCAGCCCATCGAGGTGTAGAGACCGTCGGCACCGGTCGGTGAGTCGGCGTCGACCTCGAGGCCGACCCGGTTGCGCCCACGTCGCGCGGCATCCGCGATCGCGGTGTGCAACAACGCCTTCGCGACGCCGCGGCCACGGGCCCGACGGTGCACCCCGATGTAGTCGACGTAGCTGCCCTCGAAGCCCGCGGCGTCCTCACGCAGCACGGTCGACACCAGGGCACCCGCGGGGAAGACGCCCTCGTCGGTGTCGATGGTCGCCAGCCACCAGTGGTCCCAGCGGTGGCCCGGGTCCTCGCGCAGCCGCATGACGAACTCCGGGAAGCTCTCGCGGTACGAGCTGAAGTGGTCCTGGAAGGACTCCTCGAGCACCCGGTGCACGTCCTGGAGGTCCTGGGCCACGGGAAGCCCGTCGTCGTGGCGCTCGACCGGGCGCACGGTCACGCCCTCGCGCGGCGCCGGCACGGTCGTCGCCTCTTCGGGGGCGACCGGACGGCTCATCTGCAGCCAGGTGCGGGTCTGCTCGAAGCCGGCCGCGGCCAGCCAGCCCTGCTGGCGCGGGTCGTCGGCGTAGGCGCCGGAGTCGAGCAGGGACGTGCCCAGCCCGCGCATCCGCGCGATGTCGAGCGCGTGCCGCTCACCGGCACCGAACAGCGCGGCGGCGACGGCCGCGGCCTCCTCGTCGGGCAGGTCCGGGGTGACCGTCACCTCGACGAGGGTGCGCCCGGAGGCCCGGTCGTGCACCGACAGCCAGGCCACCAGCCGCCCGGCCGGGTCGTGCACGAGCACCTGCCGGCGGGTCCACGAGCCGGTGCCGACCAGCTGGCCGAGCACCGCCTCCGGGTCGACACCGGCCGACCCCTTCGCAGCCCGCTGGTGCGCG
>DASSQL010000410.1:0-4700 GCA_035702525.1 Ornithinibacter sp.
ACTACCCGAGGATCTGGGCCCGGCAGAAGTCCTGGATGCGCAAGGACCCCGACCTCGAGGGGGTCTGGTCGGTCACCTGCTTCGTCGTGCGCAAGGGCTTCCGTCGACAGGGGCTGATGTACGAGCTGGCCGCCGCCACCGTCGAGTACGGCCGGCAGGTCGGCGCTCGCGTCCTCGAGGGCTACCCCACCGAGCCGCCCCCGGGGAAGACCGTGATCTGGGACGAGGCGTCGGTCGGGCTGCTCCAGGTCTTCCTCGATGCCGGCTACGAGGTCGAGTCGTCGCCCACGCTGCGCCGGCGGGTGGTGCGGCACCGGCTCGGCACGTCGTCCTGACGGCCGGGTGCCCACGGGGCGGCTCGCGTCGTCAACCGCAGTCGCGCAGCCGGGCCGCGATGGCCTCGGGCCGGGCGTCGTTGACCCAGCCACCGACCCCGCTCTCGGAGCCGGCGAGGTACTTCAGGGTGCCGGGGGCCCGCAGGACGGACATGACCTGCAGGTGGAGGCGAGAGACGTCGCGACCGGTGCGCACGGGGGCCTGGTGCCACGCGGCGATGTAGGGCAGCGGCACCGGGTCGCCCTCGACGGTGAGGTGGTAGCGGTCGAGGCGACCGAGGAGGTCGAGGTAGACCTCGGCGAGCTCGTCCCGTTCGGCGTCGTCGAGCGCGACGAGGTCGGGCACGTCGCGGTGCGGGGCGAGGTGCACCTCGACCGGCCAGCGCGCGGCATACGGCACGTAGGCCGTCCAGTGCCGGCCGGTGATCACGACCCGCGACCCGTCGGCCCGCTCGGCGTCGAGGATGTCGCGGCCCAGCAGGCGCCCGGTGCGGGCCCGGTGCTCCTCCGCCCGGCGCAGGATCTCGCGGGTCCGGGCCGGGACGTAGGGGTATCCGTAGATCTGCCCGTGCGGATGGTGCAGGGTCACCCCGATCTGGGGCCCGCGGTTCTCGAAGCAGAAGACCTGCTCGACCTCCGGCAGCCCGCCCAGCGCTGCGGTGCGGTCGGCCCAGGTGTCGATCACGGTGCGCACCCGGCGCGGGGAGAGGGCGGCGAAGCTCGTGTCGTGGTCGCTGGTGAAGCAGACGACCTCGGTGCGGCCCAGCGCCGGCCGGTGCTCGAAGGGCGCCGACCCGGGGGCGTCGTCGAGGGCCAGCGGGGCGTACGAGGGAAAACGGTTCTCGATGACGACGACGTCGTAGTCGCTGTCGGGCACCTCGCTGGGCAGCGGCCCGCGGCCGGTCGGGCACAGCGGGCAGGACTCGCGCGGTGGCAGGAGGGTGCGGTTCATCCGGTGACCCGCGACCGCGACCCAGTCGCCGACGAGGGCGTCGAAGCGCACGTGCCCTGCAGCCGCTCGCTCACCGAGCACGCGGGTGTCGTCGACCGTTCGCTCGGGGGCACCCGGGGTGTCGTCGAAGTAGATGATCTCCCGGCCGTCGGCGAGGAGCCGCGACGTGCGACGCAGGGAGGCCGAGGTCGCCCTCACCCCGCCTCGCCACCGCCCTGGCGGCGCACCCCGCGCACGGCGGGCAACGTGGGTGCCACGTCGGCGAGCACGAGGTGGTCGACCAGCTCCTCGAGGACGGCGCGGGCCCGTGCGGGGACACCGGCGTCCGTGATGAGGGTGTCGACCTCGTCCAGCGCCATGAACGTCGAGAGCCCGACGATGCCGACCTTGGTGTGGTCGGCCAGCACGCAGACCGAACGGCTGGCGAGCACCAGGGCCCGGTTCGTCTCGGCCTCGACCAGGTTGGGTGTCGTCAGGCCGGCCTTGCGCTCGATGCCGTGGGCGCCGAGGAACAACCGGTCGACGTGCAGCCCCTGCAACGCGGAGACCGCCACCGGGCCGACCAGGGCGTCCGAGGGTGTGCGCACGCCGCCGGTCAGCACGACGACGTGGCCGCCGCCGGAGTCGTGGAGCAGCTGCGCCACCGGGACGGAGTTCGTCACGACCGTCAGGCGGGGAACGTTGCGGATGGCGCGGGCGAACTCGTAGGTCGTGGTGCCGGCCGAGATGCCGATCGTGGCTCCGGGCTCGACCAGGCGGGCCGCCGCCAGGGCGATGGCGTGCTTCTCACCCGTCATCAGCGAGGACTTCGCACTGAACCCCGGCTCGTCGGCGGCCCGGGGGACCAGGGCCAGTGCGCCACCGTGCACCCGCTCGAGCAGGCCCTCGCTGTCGAGCCGCTCGATGTCGCGACGCACGGTCATGTCCGACACGCCGAGCTGCTCGACCAGGTCGGAGACGCGCACCGCCCCGGACTCCTCCACCATGGCGAGGATGGCGGCACGGCGCTGGCTGGCGAGCACGCTCACCCCTCCCTCAGGACGGCCGCCGTGTGCGGCGCGAGCCGGACGGTCGGGCCCACGTCGACGCCGGAGACCAGGTCGTGCCCGGCCGCGGCGATCTCGCGGTGCTCGTCGGTGTGGTTGAGCACGAACAGCCAGCTGCCGTCGGGGGACCGGCGACGAACGACCTCGACGCCGGTGGGCGGTTCGGCGGCCGGGGCGACCCCCGCCTCGGCCGCGACCCGCTCGAGCAGGGCCCCGAGGGAGTCGTCGTCCGGGAGGGTGCCGACGTACCAGGCGACGCCGTCGCCGGCGGTGCGCCGGGTGACGGCCGGGCGGCCGGCCAGCGGGCCGGCCGCGTAGGTCGTCACGACCTCGGCGTCGACCACCCGGGCGTGCTCGCTCCACTGCGAGCCGGTGCCGCCCCCGGAGAGCGCGACCGTCTCGTCGACCCGCAGGGGGAAGAACTCCTCGACCCGGATGCCGAGCAGCTCTCGGAACGCTCCCGGGTAGCCACCCAGACGGACGTGGTCGTCGGGATCGCTGATGCCGGAGAAGTAGGTGACCAGCACGTGGGCGCCGCGCTCGGCGGCCGCGCGAACGGCATCCGCCTGCACGTCGGAGACGAGGTAGAGGGTGGGGACGACGACCACCCGGTAGGCCGACAGGTCGGCGTCGGGGTGCACGACGTCGCAGGTCACCCCGCGCGCACGCAGCAGCCGGTGCACCGTGTGGGCGGCCGTCGCGTAGTCGATCGCGGACGACGGCATGCACGGGCCGGCCACGGCCCACGCCGACTCGTAGTCCCAGAGCACGGCCACCTCGGCGTCGACCCGCGAGCCGACGAGCTCACCGAGCCGACCGGCGATCGCGCCCAGCTCGCAGACCTCGCGGAACCGGTCGCTGTCCTCTCCGGCGTGCGGCACCAGGGCCGAGTGGAACTTCTCCGAGCCGGCCCGGGACTGGCGCCACTGGAAGAAGCCCAGCGTGTCGGCGCCGCGGGCGACGTGGGCCAGCGAGTCGGTGATCGTGCCGCCGGGGGCCTTGGCGGGATTCACCGGCTGCCAGTTCACCGCGCTGGTCGAGTGCTCCATGAGCAGCCAGGGCCTGCCGCCGGCCAGGCCGCGGGTGAGGTCGCCGCTGAAGGACAGCTCGGCCTGCGGGTCCGCGAGGGCGTCGACGACGTAGTGGTCGGTGCTGACGACGTCCTGGAAGGGAGCCCAGTCGTGGTAGTCGAGCAGGCGGAAGTGGCTCAGTGTCATGAAGTTCGTCGTGACCGGCACGTGGGGGGAGTGCCGCCGGATGACCTCGTGCTCGGCCCGGTAGAAGTCGAGCAGGGTGTCGGAGCCGAAGCGGTGGTAGTCGAGCACGTGGGTGGGGTTGCTGAACGTCGTGGTGCGCCGCGGCGGCAGGATGTCGTCCCAGGCCGTGTAGCGCTGGCTCCAGAAGGCGGTGCCCCAGGCGTCGTTGAGCGCGTCGAGGTCGGGGTACCGGCTCTCGAGCCAGCGGCGGAAGGCGACGGCGCAGGTGTCGCAGTAGCAGGGCAGGTTGTGGCACGCGTACTCGTTGGAGACGTGCCACATCGCCAGCGCCGGGTGGTCGTGGTACCGGGCGGCGAGCCGGTCGGTGAGGCCGAGGGCCATCTCCCGGTACAGCGGTGACGACGGGCACCAGGCCTGCCGGCTGCCGGGCCACAGGGTGTGGCCGTCGTGGTCGACGGGCAGGATCTCGGGGTAGGCCGAGGTCAGCCAGGGCGGGGGAGTGGCCGTCGCCGTGGCGAGGTCGACGGCGATCCCGTTGGTGTGCAGCAGGTCCATGATCTCGTCGAGCCACTCGAAGGTGTACTCGCCCTTGGACGGCTCGAGCCAGGACCACGAGAACACGCCGAGCGTGACGAAGCTGACGCCCGCCTCCCGCATCAGGCGCATGTCGTCGTCCCAGGTGGCACGGGGCCACTGCTCGGGGTTGTAGTCCCCTCCGAAGGCGATCCGGTCGACAGGCCACGGGCGCATGGCGGCAAGTCTGTTGAGCAGTCGAACAATTGTCAACAGTTTGCGACAGAAACCACGATGACGTCCAGCGGGTGCCCAGCCGTTGTCCAAGGTTCTCCGAGGGGCGTAACGCGCCTGTGCAGCAGTCATGCTCATGACCAAACTGTGACCTGGTGGAAACGTGTCGGGTCTTGACAGCCTCCGGAACCCGGGACAACACTCGGTACTGTCAGTGTTGGTTTCTGATCGAATGTGTCAGGAACATGGATGTCAAAGGAGACAACCCCATGGCAGGCCCGGCCCCCCGCTCGCAGCACCTCTCGAACGCCATCCCCAACTCCGTTCGTGGTGTCGACCGTCGTTCCATCCTTCGAGGGTCGATGGGAGCCGCAGCTCTGCTCGGCGTGCCGACCCTCCTGAG
>DASSQL010000411.1:0-6969 GCA_035702525.1 Ornithinibacter sp.
TTCGTGCCGCTCGAGGACGTCATCTCGGCGCACCTCGACCACCTCTTCCCCGGCATGGAGGTGCGCGAGCACTTCACCTTCCGGGTCACCCGCAACGAGGACCTCGAGGTCGAGGAGGACGACGCCGAGAACCTCCTCACCGCGCTCGAGCGCGAGCTCACCCGGCGCCGCTTCGGGCCGCCGGTGCGCCTCGAGGTCGAGGCCGACATGGACGAGCACGTGCTCGACCTGCTGGTGCGCGAGCTCGGTGTCGCCGGCTCGGAGGTCTACCGGCTCCCGGCGCCGCTCGACCTGCGCGCGCTCAACGTCATCGCCGACCTCGAGCGCTCCGACCTGCACTTCGACCCGTTCGTGGCCCGCACCAACCCCGACCTCGCGCCGACCGAGAGCGCCAAGGCCCGCGACATCTTCGCCTCGATCCGCAAGCAGGACATCCTGCTGCAGCACCCGTACGACTCGTTCTCGACGTCGGTGCAGGCGTTCATCGAGCAGGCGGCCGTCGACCCGCGGGTGCTGGCCATCAAGCAGACGCTCTACCGCACCAGCGGCGACTCCCCGATCATCGACGCCCTCATCGACGCCGCCGAGGCCGGCAAGCAGGTGCTCGCGGTCGTCGAGATCAAGGCCCGCTTCGACGAGCAGAACAACATCTCCTGGGCGCGCAAGCTCGAGCACGCCGGCGTGCACGTCGTCTACGGCATCGTCGGGCTGAAGACCCACGCCAAGCTGTGCCTCGTCATCCGCCAGGAGGCCGAGGGGCTGCGCCGGTACTGCCACGTCGGCACCGGCAACTACAACCCGAAGACCGCGCGCCTCTACGAGGACCTCGGGCTGCTCACCGTCGACGACCAGGTCGGGCAGGACCTCACCCGACTGTTCAACCAGCTCTCCGGCATCGCGCCGCGCAGCCGGTTCAAGCGGCTCCTCGTCGCCCCCCGCTCGGTGCGCTCGGGCCTGATCGACCTGATCGACGCCGAGATCGAGCACGAGCAGCGCCAGCCCGGCACCGGGCACATCGCCTGGAAGCTGAACTCGATCGTCGACGAGCAGCTGATCGACGCGCTCTACCGCGCCTCGGAGGCCGGCGTGAGGGTGCAGCTGTGGGTGCGCGGCATCTGCGCGCTGCGCCCCGGCGTGCCCGGGCTGTCCGAGAACATCGAGGTGCGCTCCATCCTGGGTCGCTTCCTCGAGCACTCGCGGGTGTTCCTGTTCGGCGCGGGCGGCGACACCGTGGCGCTGATCGGCAGCGCCGACATGATGCACCGCAACCTCGACCGCCGGGTCGAGGCGCTGGTGCGGCTGGTCGACCCCCGCCACCTCGCCGACCTCGAGTCGCTGATGGAGCGCGGCATGAGCGACGAGTACTCGCACTGGAAGCTCGGCGGCGACGGCCGGTGGATGCGCCACCACCTCGACGAGGACGGCAACCCGCGCACCGACCTGCAGGCCGACCTGATCGAGATGCACGCCAGGCGGCGCCGCAAGGCCCGTCGCCGGTGACCCGGCCGACCACGCCGGCGCCCGGGGGGACGACGTGAGGATCCCGGCCGCCGGCACCGTTCCGTGGCGCCTCGTCGACGGTGTCCTGGAGGTGGCGATCGTCCACCGCCCGCGCTACGACGACTGGTCCTGGGCCAAGGGCAAGCTCGACCCCGACGAGGACTGGGCCGTGGCCGCCGTGCGCGAGACGGAGGAGGAGACCGGCTTCGTCGTGCGACTCGGCCCGCCGCTGCCGGAGGCGCGCTACACGCTGCTCGGGCGCGACGGCACCCCCGACGACAAGGTGGTGCGCTACTGGTCGGCCCGGGTCACCGGTGGCGACGGGCACCTGCTCAACGAGATCGACGAGGTCGTCTGGCTCCCGGTCCCCGAGGCGCACGCCCGGCTCGACTACGCCCGCGACCGCGACCAGCTGCTCGCCCTGGTGCGCCTGCAGCAGACCGAGCGGCTCGACACCTGGCCGCTCGTGCTGGTGCGGCACGCCCACGCCGTCGCGCGTGGCGACTGGCGCGGCGACGACACCAAGCGCACCCTCGACGACCTCGGCCACGCCCGCGCGGTGGCACTGAGCGGGGTGCTCACCGCGTACGGCGTGACCCGGGTGGTCACCTCGCCCTCCGAGCGCTGTCTGCGCACCGTCGAGCCCTACGCCGTCTCCGCCGGGGTGAAGCTGCGCACCCGCGGCGGGCTGTCCGAGGAGGGCTTCGAGGCCGACCCCACCAAGGCCCACCGGCACCTCGCGACGCTGCTCGGGCGCGGCGAGCCGTCGCTGCTGTGCACCCACGGGCCGGTGCTCCCCGCCCTGCTCGACGACCTGGCCGTGCGGCTCGACCTCGACGCCGCCGGGTCGGTCGAGGTCGTCGAGGAGTTCGCCGCCGCCCGCGACGAGCGACTGGTCAAGGGCGAGGCCCTGGTCTGCCACATGGCCGGCACCGGCGAGGCCGCCCGGGTCGTGGCGGTCGAGCGCCACCTCCCCTGAACCGCCGCTTCGCAGCCGGGCCGGGCGGGCCTGCACCGCACGCCACTTCGCCCTGACCGTCCGGACGTCGAATGTCCGGATGCCGTTCACGGTGCGTTCACCCGCTGCGAGCCGACGCGTCATCCGGCATCCATACCTTCACTCGTGTCGGGCAGCGTCGCCCGCCTCCCTGACCCTTGTCCTCCGAGAGGTACACACAGTGAAGATCCAACGTCTCGGCCAGGTGGCGGCTCTCGCCCTGGTCGGCTCGATCGCCCTCGCGGGCTGCGGTTCCGACAACAACACCGCCGGTTCCAGCTCGAGCTCCTCCGCCACCGGCTCCGCGGCATCCGCCGGCTGCTTCGAAGGCACCCTGAACGCCGAGGGCTCCTCGGCGCAGAAGAACGCCTTCGAGGAGGCCGCGGCGAGCTTCCTCGAGAAGTGCCCCGGCGGCACGGTGAACTACAACCCCACCGGCTCCGGTGCGGGCATCAAGCAGTTCATCGCCGGCCAGGTCGACTTCGCCGGCTCCGACTCGGCGCTCAAGACCGTCGAGAAGGACGGCGTCATCGAGACCGACGCCGCCGCCAAGACCTGCGGCTCCCCCGCCTGGAACATCCCGATGGTCACCGGCCCGATCGCGATCGCCTACAACGTCGCGGGTGTCGACAAGCTGATCCTCACGCCGGCCGTGGCCGCCGACATCTTCAACGGCAAGATCACCACCTGGAACGACCCGGCCATCGCCGCGATCAACCCCGGCGCGACCCTGCCGTCGACCGCGATCAAGGTCTTCTTCCGCTCCGACGAGTCGGGCACCACGGAGAACTTCACCAAGTACCTCAACGCGGCAGCCCCCGACAAGTGGGCCGCCGAGCCGGCCAAGGTCTGGAGCGGCAAGGGCGAGGGCAAGGAGAAGTCGGCCGGTGTCGCCGAGGGTGTGAAGTCCACCGACGGTGGCATCACCTACGTCGAGTGGAGCTACGCCAAGGACAACGACCTGAGCATCGCCCAGGTCGACAACGGTGGCGGCGCCACCGAGCTCACCGCGCAGAGCGTCGGCAAGGCCGTCGAGGCGGCCAAGGCCGACGGCGAGGGCAACGACCTGCGCCTGAAGCTCGACTACACGACCAAGGAGGCCGGGGCCTACCCGATCCTCCTGGTGACCTACGAGATCGTCTGCTCCAAGAACTCGGACGCCACCAAGGCCGCCAACATCAAGGCCTTCCTCAAGCACTTCAGCTCGGTCGACGTGCAGAAGAGCCTCGAGGAGATCGGCTACGCGCCGCTCCCGACCTCGGTCCAGACCCAGGTCGCGGCCGCGGTCGACGCCCTCTCCTGACCAGACACCACCGGCGCTGACCCGCCGACCGACCGCGAGGGGGCGGGCCGCGACCCGGCCCGCCCCCTGCACCACGAGAAGGACGACCCGCCGTGACACCCACGATCACCGGCCGCAGCACGGTCGACGAGCTGCCCGGACCGGACGGGCGCAGCCCGCTGAGCGGCGACGGCGCCTCGACCGGCCGCCTCGGGGACCGCGTCTTCGGGGGGCTCGCCAAGGGGGCCGGCATCCTCGTCGTCGGCATCGTCGCCCTGGTCGGCACCTTCCTGGTGATCCAGGCGGTGCCCGCCCTGCTCAACAACAACGTGAACTTCCTGACCTCGAGGGAGTGGGTGCCCAGCGGCACCGAGCCGCGGTTCGGCATCCTCGACATGTTCTGGGCGACGACGGTCACCTCGATCATCGCCATGGTCGTCGCGGTGCCGCTCGGCATCGCGGTGGCCCTGTTCATCACGCAGTACGCGCCGGGCTGGCTGCGCGGGCCGGCTGCGGCGACCATCGACCTGCTGGCCGCCGTTCCGTCGATCGTCTACGGCTTCTGGGGCCTGACCATCGCCGGCCAGTACTTCACGCCGATCCAGCAGGGCCTGTCGAAGGTGTTCGGCTGGCTCCCGTTCTTCGACGACGCCGGCTTCAGCGCCAAGAGCACGCTGGCGTTCGCCGGCCTCATCCTCGCGATCATGGTGCTGCCGATCATCACCGCGATCTCCCGCGAGGTCTTCCAGCAGGTGCCCACCGCCCACAAGGAGGGAGCCCTGGCCCTCGGCGCCACCCACTGGGAGATGATCCGCACCGCGGTGCTGCCGTTCGGCAAGCCCGGCATCATCAGCGCGTCGATGCTCGGCCTGGGCCGCGCGCTCGGCGAGACCCTCGCCGTCGTCATCCTCCTGTCCGGCCTCAACTCGAGTGCCGGGTGGAACTGGTCGGTCTTCAACGGCGGCTCGACCTTCGCGTCGAAGATCGCCGGGGGCGCCAGCGAGTTCGACAGCCCGCAGAAGACGGGCGCCTACATCGCCGCGGGCCTGGTGCTCTTCGTGCTCACCTTCGCCGTCAACGCCATCGCCCGCATCGTCATCGAGCGCAGGAAGGCCTTCACCGAATGAGCACCGTGCAGCTCGACACCACCACGACGACGCCCCCGGCACCGCCGCGGCGCCCGGAGCTGGCGTCCAAGTCGTCGTCGCGGGCCGCGAAGGACCTCATCGCGCGCCTCGTGATGTGGACGGCCTTCTTCATCGCCGTGATCCCGCTGGTCTGGATCCTCGCGAGCGTGCTCCTCAAGGGCGGCCAGATGCTGCTCGAGTCGCAGTGGTGGACCAACTCGCAGGCCGGCATCACCCCCCGCAGGGTCGGCGGCGGCGCCGCGCACGCCATCCAGGGGACGCTCTACATGGCGCTGGTCACCGCGGCCATGTCGGTGCCGATCGGCGTACTGACCGCCGTCTACCTCGTCGAGTACGGCCGCGGGCGGCTGGCCCGGCTGGTCTCCTTCATGGTCGACATCCTCACCGGCATCCCCTCGATCGTCGCCGCACTGTTCATCTACGCCCTGTGGGTCTCGACGATCGGGCTGCAGCGGGTGCCGTTCGCGGTGACCCTGGCCCTGGTCATCCTGATGATCCCGACGGTGGTGCGCTCCACCGAGGAGATGCTCAAGCTGGTGCCCAACGAGCTGCGCGAGGCGTCCTACGCCCTCGGCGTGCCGAAGTGGAAGACGATCATGAAGGTCGTTCTCCCGACGGCGTTCTCGGGCATCATCACCGGCATCCTGCTCGGCCTCGCCCGCGTCATGGGCGAGACGGCACCGCTGATCATCCTCGGCCCGTACACCAAGGTCATCGCGAGCGACCTGTTCGGCGGCCTGATGGCGACGCTGCCCACGATGATCAACAACGACCGCGGCGAGAACCTCCAGCCGGCCCTCGACCGGGTCTGGGGCGCCGCGCTCACCCTGATCCTGCTCATCTTCGTGCTCAACCTGCTCGGTCGCTTCATCGGCCGGTTCAGCAAGGTCAAGAGCTGACCCGCGCCTCCCGCGCCCCGAGATCGCAACCTGCCCAACGGCATCCGAGAAACGACAGAAGGCACCGACACCATGGCAAAGCGGATCGACGTCAAGGACCTCGACATCTACTACGGCGACTTCAAGGCCGTCGAGGGCGTGACGATGACGGTGGAGCCGCGCTCCGTGACCTCGTTCATCGGCCCGTCCGGCTGCGGCAAGTCGACCGTGCTGCGCACCCTGAACCGGATGCACGAGGTGATCCCCGGCGGGCGCGTGCACGGCTCGGTGATGCTCGACGACCAGGACCTCTACGCCTCGTCGATGGACCCGGTGGCGGTGCGACGCACGGTGGGCATGGTGTTCCAGCGGCCGAACCCGTTCCCCACCATGTCGATCCGCGACAACGTGGCCGCCGGCCTGAAGCTGAACGGGATGAAGGGCAAGAAGGAGCTCGGCGAGGTCGTGGAACGCTCGCTGAAGAGCGCCAACCTCTGGAACGAGGTCAAGGACCGGCTCGACAAGCCCGGCGCGGGGCTGTCCGGTGGGCAGCAGCAGCGGCTGTGCATCGCGCGGGCGATCGCCGTGAGCCCCCAGGTGCTGCTGATGGACGAGCCGTGCTCGGCCCTCGACCCGATCTCGACGCTGGCCATCGAGGACCTCATCAACGAGCTGAAGTCGACCTACACGATCGTCATCGTCACGCACAACATGCAGCAGGCGGCGCGGGTGTCGGACCAGACGGCGTTCTTCAACCTCAAGGCCACCGGCGAGCCGGGGCGCCTGGTCGAGGTCGGCGACACCCAGCGCATCTTCAGCAACCCCACCGAGAAGGCCACCGAGGACTACATCAGCGGCCGCTTCGGCTGACCGCCCCCACCTCACGTCCGGGGCGGCCGCGGCGCGCGACGGGAGGGCGGTCGAGGGGTCACGACACGCCCGTGGGGCTCGTCGATCCCGGGCCTGTCTCGACCCCTCGACCCTCGGGCGGACTGATGGCGGACCGCAGGTCGGCGCGCTCGGATCAGTAGAGGAGCGTCAGGAGGGCGAAGGCGGCTGCTGCCGCGAGGCCGGCGCCCGGGAAGGTCAGCAGCCACCCGTTGAAGATCGAGCGCACCACGCCCCACCGCACGGCCTTGCGCGACTTGGTCGAGCCGACGCCCA
>DASSQL010000412.1:0-4246 GCA_035702525.1 Ornithinibacter sp.
GGTGACCCGGCAGACGGTCAGCGGCACGCCGACCTCGGAGTTGTACGAGCCCACCGGGGCCACCGTCGGGCCGGCCGTGGCCAGCACGGTGCCGAGCAGGTCCTTGGTGCTCGTCTTGCCCGACGACCCGGTGATGCCCACGACGGCCATCCCCGGCAGGCGGCGCACGACCTCGCGGGCGACGGCGGCGAAGGCGTCCTGGGTGTCGGCGACCACGACACAGGGCACGCCCTCGACCGGACGGGTGACCAGCGCGGCGACCGCGCCGCGCTCGACCGCGCCGGCGACGAAGTCGTGGCCGTCGGCGTGCTCGCCGACGCGGGCGACGTAGAGCCCGCCCGGGCCGGACTCCCGCGAGTCGGTGACGACCGGGCCGTCGACCACGACGGCACCCGGGTCGACGCCGGGAGGGACCACGACGGAGCCACCGGTGACCTGCGCGACCTCGGTGAGCGACAGCGCGATCACGCGGCACCCTCCCCGGCGGCGTGGCGCAGGGCCGCCGCCAGCTCGGTCCGGTCGTCGAAGGGGTGCACGACCCCGCCGACGTCCTGGCCGGTCTCGTGGCCCTTGCCCACGACGGCGACCGTGGCGGCCGCGCCCTGGGCCCAGACGGCGTCGACCGCCGCGCGGATGGCGGCCCGCCGGTCGCCCACCTCGAGCACCTCGAGCGCTCGGCCGCCGCGCGCCGCCTCGACGCCCTCGAGGATCGCGGCCCGGACGGCGGCGGGGTCTTCCGAGCGCGGGTTGTCGTCGGTGACGACGACGAGGTCGGCGACCTCGGCCGCGGCGACCCCCATGGCGTGGCGCTTGTCCCGGTCGCGGTCGCCACCGGCGCCGGTGACGACGACCAGGCTGCCCGGCGTGGTCGGGCGCAGGGCGCGCAGCGCGGCCCGGATCGCCTCGGGGGTGTGGGCGTAGTCGACGACGGCCCTGGGCGCGTCGGCGCCCTCCGGAGCGGGCACGGCCTCCATCCGGCCGGGCACGTGCGGGTCGGTCAGCACCGCCTCGCCCACGGCGGCGGCGTCCTCACCGAGCAGCACCAGGGCCGCGGCAGCCATCGCCGTGTTGGTGACGTTGAAGTCACCGGGAAGGCTCGACCTCAGGTGGAGGTCGACCCCCGGCCCGGTGAGGCGGAAGGCGGCCGCGTCGCTGCCGTCGACCGAGATCCGCCAGTCGGCGTCGGCGGCGGTGCCGAGGGTCGTGACCGGGATGCCGGAGCGCTGCACGAGGCGGCGCCCCCAGTCGTCGTCGATGCAGACCAGCCCCTGGCGGGCCCGCTGCGGGGTGAACAGCGAGGCCTTGGCGTCGAAGTAGTCGTCCATGTCGTGGTGGAAGTCGAGGTGGTCCTGCGACAGGTTGGTGAACAGGGCCACGTCGTAGACCATGCCGTCGACCCGGTGCTGCGCGAGGGCATGGCTGGAGACCTCCATGACGCAGGTGTCGAGGCCGCGCTCGGCCATCACGGCGAGCACGGCGTGCAGCTCGGGCGCCTCGGGGGTGGTGCGCACGCTGTCGAGCCGCTCGTCGCCGATCCGGGTCTCGACCGTGCCGATCAGCCCGGGGTGCCGGCCCAGCGCGGTGAGGGCCGAGTTCACCAGGTAGGCGGTCGTCGTCTTGCCGTTGGTGCCGGTGATGCCGACCAGGCGCAGCGCGAGGTGCTCGGTGCCGAGCACGTGTGCGCAGACCGCCCCGAGCACCGACCGTGGGTGCTCGACGACGACCACCGGGAGCGCCACGCCCGCCGCCGTCATCCGGTCGACGCCCTCGCGGTCGGTGAGCACGGCGACCGCGCCGGCTGAGGCCGCCTGTGCGGCGAAGTCGGCGCCGTGGGCGCGCGCTCCGGGCAGCGCGGCGTACAGGTCACCCGGGAGCACGGCACGGGAGTCGAGGGTCACCCCGGTCACGGCCACCTCGGATGCCGGGTCGCCGGCGCCCACGAGGGCTGCGAGGTCACGGATCGGGCTGCTGCGGAGCTTGGTCGGTCGGGGAACGGCCACGTCGACCGACCCTACCGGCTGCTGCGCTTGTGCCCGTTGCGCAGGACGGTGGGGTCGCTCAGCGCCTCCTTGGGCGTGACCTTCAAGGTGACCTCGGGCGCCTTGCGGCCGGTCGGCGGGATCTTCAGCTCCTGCAGCGCGTAGGTCGTGACGTCCTTGAACACCGGGCCGGAGACGTAGCCACCGAAGAACGGGTAGGTCGGCTTCTGGATGATGACGGCGACCACGATCTGCGGGTCGTCGGCCGGGGCGTAGCCGATGAAGCTCGCGGTGCGCCCGCTGTACCGACCGGCGGCGGCGTCGTAGTAGTCGGCGGTACCGGTCTTGCCGGCGACCCGGTACCCCGGGATCTGGGCCTCCTCCGCGGTGCCCTCGGGGCTGACGACGCCCTCGAGCATCCGGGAGAGGTCGGAGGCCGTCTGGTGCGACACGACGCGCTTCGAGGTCGACTTCGCGGACGGTGTGACGGTGCCGTCGGCCTCGGTGACGCTGTCAACGAGGCGGGGGGTGACGCGCACACCGTCGTTCGCGATCGTCTGGAACACCGAGGCGGCCTGGATGGCGGTGACCGAGATGCCCTGGCCGAACGCGACGGTGGCCTTCTTGGTGCCGCTCCACTGGCTCGACGGCTCGAGCAGGCCGCGGGACTCGCCCGGGAAGCCCGTTCCGGAGGTCGCGCCGAGCCCGAACTTGCGGAAGTAGGACTCCAGGGTCTTGGACTTCATCGTCTCGCTGACCAGGATCGTGCCGATGTTGCTCGACTCGGCCAGCGTGCCGGCCACCGTGCGGTACTCGGTGGCGTGCTCGTGGCTGTCCTTGAAGTTCGCGTCGTAGCGCGGGAGCCGGTTGGGGATGACGACCGGGGTCGAGGGGGTGACCTCGCCCTCCTCCAGCGCGGCGGCCATCGTCATGATCTTCGACGTCGAGCCCGGCTCGAAGACGTCGGTGAAGGCCACGTTGCTCAGCCGGGTGCCCTTCTTGCCGATGTCGGTGTTGGGGTCGAACGAGGGGTACGAGGCGACGGCGAGCAGGTTGCCGGTCTTGACGTCCTCGATGACGACGGTGCCGCTCTTGGCCTTGGTCTCCTTGATCCGCTGCGCCAGGGCGTTCTGGGCGTACCACTGCAGGCTCGAGTTGATGGTGAGGGTGACGTCGTTGCCGTCGACCGCCGGCACCAGCGAGCTCTCGCCCACCGGGATGATCGTGCCGTCGCGCCCGAGCTCGAAGGTCTGCTTGCCCGGGGTGCCGACCAGGTGCTTCTGCATCATCACCTCGACGCCGCCACCGGGCTCGCCGGCCCCGGTCATGAAGCCGACCAGGGCGGCCGTCGTGCTGCCCTGCGGGTAGGTGCGCTCGGAGCGGGTCTCGCGGCGGTCGCGGTTGATGCCCGGGATGCCCAGCGCGGAGATGGTGTTCCAGGTCAGCGGCGACACGTCACGGCTGAGGATGCGGTAGCGGCTGGTGCCGGTGAGGTCGGGCACGAGCTCGGAGACCGTGGTGTTGAGCAGCGGGGCGAGCTCGGTGGCCGCCTTCTGCACGGCCGCCTCGGCCGTGGCCGGGTCGCACGTGGTCTTCTTCGTCCCGTACGTGCAGACCGCCGTCTGGTCGGCGACGACGACCTCGCGCACGACGCTGGAGGCGAGCACGGTGCCGTCGGAGGCGAGCACCTGCCCGCGCATCGCCGGGATGATCTGGGCCGCCTCGCGCTTGAGCTGGGCCTCCTGGGCGACCGCGGTGGCGTCGAAGCCCTGGATGCGGACCAGCTGGGCACCGAACACGCTGAGCACGAACAGGCAGGCGACGGTCAGGAAGCGCATCCGGCGGCGCGGGTTGCCGGCCGGGGTGCCGCCGCGCACGGCGGTGGTGCGCCGCCCGGAGCCGCCACCGGTGCCGCCGGTGCGGCCGGTGCCGCCGGTGCGGCCACGGGTGGGGTTCGCGGGGCGACGGGCCGGCGCGGAACGGGCGTTGGCGGGGCGGGTGCCGGCCGGGCGGTTGCCCGCGGGGCGGCCGGCGGAGGGCCGGGCCCCGCTCGGTCGGGCGCCGGCGGAGCGGCCGGTGGCCCGCGTGCCGTGACCGCTGCCGGATGCCGTGCTGCCCGTCGCGGCCTTGCCGCCGGTCTGCTTCGGCGCCTGACCCGTGCGCGAGGTCGCGGGGCCGCGCGTGGTGGCCGACGCCGGTCGCGCGCGGCCCGAGGGCGGTGGCGTCCTGCGCTGGGTCACGGCTCTCTCCGTCGGTGTCGTGTCGGT
>DASSQL010000413.1:0-2471 GCA_035702525.1 Ornithinibacter sp.
TGGCCGACCTCGAGGCCGTGCTCGCGCTCGCGACCACCCTGCGCGCCGCGGTCGAGGGCGGTGGGCCGGCCTGGCGCGACGTGACCGACGTGGTGCCGGCCGCCCGCTCGGTGCTGCTGCTCACCCGCGAGGGCGCCGACCTCGCGGCCCTGCGCTCCGCCGTACACAGGTGTGCCGAGTCCGTGCGACCCACCGGCCGTTCCGCGGCCGCCTCTGGCCCCGAGACCGACGGCACGTCGCACGAGGTGGAGATCGCCGTGCGGTACGACGGCCCCGACCTCGACGACGTCGCCCGCCTCACCGGCCTGACCCCGGCCGAGGTCGTCGCCGCCCACACCGGCACGCCGTGGCGGGTCGCGTTCGGCGGGTTCGCCCCGGGCTTCGCCTACCTCGTCGGCGGCGACCCGCGGCTGCGGGTGCCCCGGCGCGACCGGCCACGCCCGTCAGTGCCCGCCGGGGCGGTGGGCCTGGCCGGAGGGTTCTCCGGGGTCTACCCGCGCTCGTCCCCCGGCGGCTGGCAGCTGCTCGGCACCACGGACGCCCTGCTCTGGGACGTCGAGCGCGACCCGCCCGCCCTGCTCCCCCCGGGCACCAGCGTGCGCTTCGTCGACCGTGGGGGGAAGCGATGAGCCCGGCACTCGAGGTGCTCGCCACCGGCGCCCTCGTGCTGGTCGAGGACACCGGTCGCCCGGGCCTGGCCGCCGTGGGGGTCGGCCGCTCCGGGGCCGCCGACCGCACGGCGCACCGGCTCGGGGCGCGCCTCGTCGGGAACCCCGAGGGTCATGCGTCGCTCGAGGTGCTGCTCGGCGGCCTCACCGTGCGGGCCCGGGGACGCCTGACCCTCGCCGTCACCGGCGCGCCCGCCCCGGCATCCGTCGACGGGCGGCCGGTCGCGCACGCCACCCTGGTCGACGTGCCGGACGGGGCCACCTTCACCCTGGGGATGCCGGTCACGGGCCTGCGCACCTACCTCACCGTGCGCGGCGGCATCGACGTGCCACCGGTGCTCGGCTCCCGCTCGACCGACACGCTGTCGCACCTCGGGCCACCACCGGTGCGCGTCGGCGACGTGCTGCCGGTCGGCTCGCCGGGCCGCGACTTCCCCACGGTCGACCACGCCGCGCAGCCGGCCGCCGGCCCCGCGGGCGCGACGGTGCTCGAGGTGCTCCCCGGCCCCCGAGCCACCTGGTTCGGCGGTTGGGCGGGCGACGTCGGCGGCCTGTTCGGCGTCGACCGGGTCGTCTCCGGCGACAGCGACCGGATCGGGCTGCGGCTCACCGGGTCACCCCTGCAGCGCACCGAGCCGTGGGTCGACGCGGAGCTGCCGAGCGAGGGGATGGTGCGCGGCGCGATCCAGGTGCCGCCGGGTGGCGAGCCGGTCGTCTTCCTCGCCGACCACCCGGTGACCGGCGGCTACCCCGTGGTGGGCGTGCTCACGGCATCCGGCTGCGACCGCGCGGCCCAGCTGCGCCCGGGCGACCCGGTGCGACTCACCCGGGCAGCCGCCATCAGCTGAGGTGGGTCGGCTCGACGCCGCTGCGGTGCGTGTGGTCGCTGCCGGCCTTCACGCCGCCGTGCGCGTCGTGCGAGCTGGTGGTGCCGGGCGGCTCGAACCGCACGACGACCGACTTCGACGTCGGGCAGTTGCTGCCGTCGGCCACCGAGTCGAGCGGCACCAGCACGTTGCACTCCGGGTAGTAGGCGGCGGCGCACCCGCGCGACGTCGGGTAGGCGACGACGCGGTAGTCACGGGCGACCCGCTCGGAGCCGTCGGTCCACTCGGAGACGACGTCGACCACCTGGTCGGTCACCAGCCCGAGCCGGGCGAGGTCGTCGGGGTGCACCATGACCACGTGGCGACCCCCGGCCAGCCCGCGGTAGCGGTCGTCGTGGCCGTAGATCGTGGTGTTGAACTGGTCGTGGCTGCGCAGCGTCTGGAGCAGCAGCCGGCCCTCCGGCACCTCCAGCACCTCGAGCGGGCTCACCCCGAACTCGGCTCTGCCGGAGGGGGTGTCGAACGTCCGGGTGTCGCGCGGCGGGTGCGGGAGCACGAAGCCGCCGGGGCGCTTGACCTTCTCGTCGTAGGCGTCGCAGCCGGGCACGACGTGCCCGATGTGCCGGCGGATCACCGTGTAGTCCTCGGCCATCGCGTCCCAGTCGATGCGTGATCCCTCCGGCAGCGACCCGAGCGTGGCCTCGGCGATGCGGCAGACGATCCACGGCTCGGAGCGCAGCTGCGGGCCGGCGGGCTCGTTGCGGCCGACCGACAGGTGCACGCTCGACATCGAGTCCTCGACCGTCACGCCCTGCCACCCGCCGCGTCGCACGTCCTTCTCGGTGCGGCCCAGGCACGGCAGCACCAGCATCTGCTTCCCGGGCAGCACGTGGGTGCGGTTGAGCTTGGTCGACACCTGCACGTTGAGGTCGAGCGAGCGCATCACCTCGTGGGTCACCTCGCTGTCGGGGGTGGC